>JAGWWP010000082.1 GCA_018970325.1 Cyanobacteria bacterium REEB446
AATCCTCAAAACATTCGACTATTCCTATATCCTCTATCTCTTTTACCATTCCTCTATTGAGACATGACTTTACAGATTTGGCCAGACTTACGTCTGTATGGATTCTTGAAATATTTTAGAATGAGACAGCCCTGATAAGTCTCCTTTAATATTAAGTCTGGATTATTCGAATTTAGTATGCTATCAGGTAAACGCCCCATACCATTTTTATTTAAAACATAAACTCTTACTAAGTTAGCTTCTTTATCTTTTACTAAATAACTGCATTCATCTAATTTCTTCATAGACGCTAATCCTACTGGCAGTCTAATAAAATCAGGTTTCTGTGAAAATTTTATTGCTGGTCTTTCATAATGATTCTGCGTTCTCATTTCACCGACTTGCATATTATCAGAAGAAAAATTCCCTACATTAGATTTATTATCACAGTGAGTTTCTACAGTCTTAGATTTAGCAGAAAGAAAATAAATATCTAAAAATTCTTTAAGCTGCTCATTAAAAGCATTTAAGCTTTCTTGATCTTTAGTTATCTTATTCCAAAAATCTTTCATTACTTGATTTGGAGTAAAATCTAACCAACTTTCATGTTCTTTATTAATGGCTGTTCCAATAGCAGCTTGGTACTGTGAAGCTGGATTTTCCTTCGTTACCTCTTTACCATTTTCAACCATTTTCTTCACTAAGTTTAATTCTTCTAAATTAAGTCCTTCAGCGGCAATTCTTTTTAGCTGCTGATGAACAATAGGCAATACTTTGGGAAAATACTTTTTATCAGTTTTATTAATACTAAGATTTAAGGCACCTCTATCTTCGTTATCAAAATTAATTCCTACAGAGCCAACATTTATTTTTTGTTTATTAAACTCTTTTCTTAATCTTGAATCATCACCAATAAACATAGTGAATAAAAGAGCTACTGTTAAGCGTTCCTTATCTAATTTAGACAACTTAGATTTTAAAAGCTTTTCTGGATTGGGATAGAAAAGTTGACTTAGAGAATCTGATAAATCATGATGTTTAAAAACTTGCTTTGCTTCGCTGCTTAACTGCGAGTACTTGACTGGAGTCCGCTCATTTTTAAATTCTTTAGGCTTAATATCTTTAAAGCATTCATGGATACTGGCATCAGCCAAATAGGAACTAGGAGTAGTAATCACTAAAGTAGATTCAGCTATGTTAAAGCGTTTTCGAACTTCTTCTAAATGCTCTTGAGAAATTTCACTAATATCTTTCTTAGTTCCGAGTATGTTTTTACTAGAATAATGCCCCTTACCTTTAAAAAACTCTCCTATTTTGAGGCCAAGAGCCCAAGCTGGATTATTTTCATAGCCCTGTCTTTCCTTTTGAATAACATCTCGCTCTCCTTCCAGAATTTTAGGATCATATTCTATAGACTTTTCTTGATATAAATTAGCTAGAAACTTTAAAACCATTTTTAATTTATCTGGAGCTAAACTGAAAGAAAAGAGCATTTTATCGTTACTGGTTCCAGCATTGCAAATGACCCCATTTTCACTAGCCCAGGTCACGATATCTTTTTTTAAACTATTCAGAGGATTAGTTACTAGCATATGCTCTAAAAAATGATTAGTGCCAGCTATTTTTTCATGAGCCTGTGGTAGCTGGATAATTAACCCAACTGAAGTCCGTTTAATTTTTTTATCATGAACATTAAACACTCGCAGACCATTAGTATAAATATATTCCTGCGCGATTCCATCGGGAGAGGCGATTTTTTGTTTAAATTCTCGTGAAACTGGTTTTAAGCTTCGTAGTTTTTCTAAAGCAGAGCGCCCTAATGATTTAACTCTGTCCGTTAAATCATTTATTTTATACTCTATCTCGCTGCGAACTGCCTTAACAGGATTAAGCGAAGGACTTTTTAGTGTAGTATCAGTAAAAGACATTAACTAACTGAACCCTAAAATAAGCTGAAGAATAGATAAGCTAAAAAATCAAGCGATTAGATATTTACTTATTGTAGCAAAATACGTATATCTTCAAATCAAAAACTTAAAGATATTAAACAGCACACCACCATCTCTCTCTTTATCTAGAGCACCAGTGCCGATAACCTGTATTTGAGCATTAGCTAACTTATAACTAGGGATTTCATTATTAGAATCTATATCTTGAGGATTAATAATTCCTCTCACATAAAGGCTTTTAGTCTGCCCTTCTATAACTATCTGCCTACTACCTTCGACGACCATATTATTACTCTGAGCATCTACTTCTACGACTAAAGCTGAAACCATGGTGGTGAAAGTATCATCACTATTAACATTAATAGATCTATCTAAACCTCTTTTATACTGACCAGGGAAGGTAAAGCTAGTAATCATCGAGGCTACAT
>JAGWWP010000008.1 GCA_018970325.1 Cyanobacteria bacterium REEB446
CTCACCCTCGGCACTAACCGCATCAAACACATCTCTGGCAGCACCTTACCAGCAGGCTTAGAAGACCTAGACGCTGGAAACGGCTTCTTTAACGACTTTTCTGGCACTGTATTTCCAGCAGGGCTTAAAAAGTTAGATTTAGAATACAATAATATTACAGGTGAAACATTCTCAGATCTTATTCTCCCAGAAGGTTTAGAAGAGTTAAGTTTAAAACGCAATCGCATATTTACTTTCGGTCCAGATATTACTCGTGCTGATGCTTTAAGTGATTTAAAATTACCAAGCACGCTTAAGAAGCTTGATTTAGAGAGTAATCTTATTCAGCATATTAAAAATCTGGAGATCCCAGATTCACTCATAGAGCTAAATTTAAAAGAGAATAAGCTGAGCCAGAAGACTAAGAATCAGATTATTCGCCAGTTTGCTTCTAGGAAAGGGTTTAAGTTAAAGCTTTAATAAGAGGTCTTCTTTTTATTGCGTTACATTTTCTTGATATCGCCAGTTTTATAATTAGCTTGAAATATAAATCTACTGTATGAGCATTACTGTATATTTACCTCATGCTATAGTAAATATATGCAGTAGCTAAATTACTGCACATGAAAATGTCAAGGAAATCTCTAGTATATAAATTAAAAGATATAGCTGAAATCCATTCTGGTATTAGTTTTCGCTCAGAACTTTCTTCCGAGGAAGGTGGTGAGGCTGTTCTGGTACAAATGAAAAATTTAGGAAATCTAGAGGTGCTCGATATAGGCAGCTCTTCTAGGGGCTTTACAAAAATTAAAAATAGTTCTTTTAAGCCAGTTATCGCTTTAAGATCTGGTGATCTTCTGTTTCGCTCTAAGGGATTTAATTTTACGGCAGCTAAGGTGGAGAATTCTTTATTTAAAGTTTTTCCAGTAGCTCCGCTGTATTTGATTCGGATTAATTCTGATAAAGTAATCCCAGATTATGTTTTATGGCTTATTAATCACAGTGAAACTCAGAAATATTTTAATCAAATGGCTAAAGGCACTACTATAATGATGATCAGTAGGCAGATTTTAGAAGATATGAAGCTCAAAATTCCAAATCTTAAAACGCAAGAGCGAATAGCTAGGATTATGGAGCTTTATCGAAAAGAAAAGATGCTGACAGAAAATCTACTAGTAAAAAAGAAAATATATTTAGAGGCAGCCTTAATCGCAAAAGTACAGTGATAGAAAGGGAAACAGAAATTTTAAAGGAATATTTATGGTAGAACTAAAAATTAAACAATCGGATATTAACAGCGTGGCATGGTCAGCCTGTGACACCTTCAGGGGGGTGATGGATGCTGCTCAGTATAAGGATTATATACTAGTAGCTCTTTTCTTAAAATATATATCTGATGTCTGGAAAGATCATTATGACGAGTATAAAAAGCAGTTCGATGATGAAAGCCGTATCAGAAGGAAGTTAGAGCGCGAAAGATTTATTCTGCCCGAGGGGGCTAGTTTTTATGATCTCTATGAGCAGCGTAGTGAAGCTAATATCGGTGAGTTAATTAATATAGCTTTAGAGAAGATAGAAGAAAATAATAAATCTAAATTAGCTGGTGTTTTTAGAAATATAGATTTTAACTCTGAAGCGAATTTAGGACAGACCAAAGATCGTAATCGTCGCCTAAAGATGCTTTTAGAGGATTTTAATAAGCCAGAGCTAGATCTGCGTCCTAGTGCTGTTTCTGAAGATGTTATCGGTAATACTTACATCTATCTTATAGAAAGGTTCGCCTCGGATAGTGGCAAGAAGGCTGGTGAATTCTACACTCCACATGCAGTATCTAAGCTAGTAGCTAATTTAGCTCAGCCTAAATCTGGTGATAGAATCTGTGATCCTAGCTGTGGTTCTGGTGGTCTTCTGATAGAAGCAGCTCATTTAGTAGGTGATAGAAATTATTCATTGTTCGGTATGGAAGTAAGCGGCAGTACTTGGGCTTTATGTAGGATGAATATGTTTCTGCATGGAGCGGATTCGGCTCGTATAGAGTGGTGTAATACCTTAACTAGTCCAGCTTTAATCGAAAATGATAAGCTGATGAAATTTAATGTAATAGTAGCTAATCCCCCTTTTTCTTTAGATAAATGGGGAGCAGAAGAAGCTGAGGCTGATAAGTTTAATCGTTTCTGGAGAGGGATTCCGCCTAAGAGTAAAGGTGACTATGCTTTTATCAGCCATATGATAGAAGCTGCATTAGATAAAGAAGGGCGAATAGTCATGGTAGTGCCCCATGGAGTACTCTTTAGAGGTTCGTCAGAAGGGAAAATTAGGCAGAGTCTGATAGAGAGTAACTTGCTCGATGCCGTAATAGGACTAGCGCCGAATCTCTTTCCTTCTACATCTATTCCAGTAGCGATATTAGTTTTCGATAAAGCAAGAGAAAAAGGTGGCGAGAGGGAAAACTGTAAGAATGTACTTTTTATAGATGCAAGTAAAGAATATAATTCAGGAAAAAATCAAAATACTTTAGCAGAAGAGCATGTAAAGAAGATTCTAGAGACATTTAAAAAGAGGGAGACTATAGAAAAATATTCGTATTTAGCTACTATAGATGAAATTAAAGAAAATGATTTTAATTTAAATATTCCTCGCTATGTAGATACCTCTGTAGAAGAGGAGGAGATAGATATTCAGCTGGTGCAGAAGGAGATAAGGCAGATAGAGGCTGAGTTAGTGAAGGTTAAAGCTCAGATGGAGGGATATTTAGGGGAGTTGGGAGTGTCTTTAGAGTAGGGTGTATTTATGGCTAGGAAGGAAAATAAATTGGTGATTCGTAGTAGTGCTGCTGAATTTTTGATTTTTACAAATCAGGCTGCTGAAGATGCTATTGAGGTGAGGTATGAAGATGATACTGTGTGGCTATCACAGAAAATGCTTATGAATTTATATGAAGTGAGTAAAGCTACTATTAGTGAGCATCTCAAAAATATTTTTGAAACGGGTGAATTAGATGAAGTTTCAACTGTTCGGAAATTCCGAACAGTTCAGAAAGAAGGTACTAGGCAGGTTACACGAGAAATAGAGCGTTATAATCTTGATGCCATATTAGCTAAAGATCATGCAGTAAGCGAATTTGAAAAATATAGAATAGTCCAAGATAGATTGTTTCAATCTGATTTTGATCAAGAGATGCAGAAGATAGAGCAGGAGAGCGATTTATAACTATGAATACAGAAAAATTATCAGCTTTAGAAAAAGAACTCTCAGGGATTTTGTTTGAGCGTGGTGTTGATAGTAAAGGATTTGCAAATCCAAAAGTTCAGAAAGTCAGAAGGGAACAAGCTTTGAACCATTTCGAGGACTTGCTCGTTATGGTTTAAACTGGCTTGGAGATTGAAGTTTGGGAAAAGAAAAAAACAAAGATGTTGATAAATAAAAGGTGGAATCATGAATGAAGAAAATAAGCTAGCGATTTTTCAAGGAAAACAAATTAGAAAAATTTTTCATAATGAGGAGTGGTGGTTTTCAGTTATAGATCTGATTAATGCTTTGGAAATTAGTATGGATGCCCGAAACTATTGGAAAGTTCTCAAAAGTCGACTTATTCAAGAAGGTTCAGATCAAACGGTTACAAATTGTAACCAGTTGAAATTAATGGCTGTAGATGGAAAATATCGTAAAACAGACTGTGCTAATACCGAAACAGCACTTAGGATAATACAGTCTATTCCCTCGCCCAAAGCAGAGCCTTTCAAGCTATGGTTAGCGCAGATAGGTTATGAGAGAGTAAAAGAAATTGAAGATCCTGAATTAGCAAGTCAAAGAGCAAGGCAAATATATAAAGCAAAAGGCTATTCTGATGCTTGGATAGAAAAACGAATGCGTTCTATCGCTGTTCGAGAAGAATTAACGGATGAATGGAAGCAAAGAGGTGTCAAGGAAGGAAAAGAGTATTCTATTTTAACGGCAGAAATTTCCAAAGCAACATTTGGAATGACTCCTAGTGAGTATAAGCATCACAAGAATCTTAAACGTGAAAATTTAAGAGATCATATGTCAGATTTAGAATTAATTTTTTCTATGCTTGGAGAAGCTGCTACTACTGAGCTCGCTAGAAAAAATGATGCTCAAGGTTTTAAAGAAAATAAAAAGGTGGCTAGAGTGGGGGGAGAAATCGCAGGGAAAGCAAGGTTAGATTTAGAATCAAAAATTAGTCAGAGTATTATTAGTAAAGAAAACTATCTGCCTAAATCAGAAGGGAAGAAGCTTTCTAAGACTAGAAAAGAGAAGCAAAAGAGTGTTTGATGGTGGGTTTTATGAAAGACAGTGCATCTTAGAGAATTGGTCGCCAAGAGAACTCAAGAGGCAAAAGTAATCAATGCTTTTTGAAAGATTTTCATTAGGAGAGTAAAAATTATGGATACTAACTTAATTACAGAATTACATAAAAGATTTGAAGAATACGTAAATAATGAAGATGATGTAGAGTTCTGGTACGCACGGGAATTACAAGAATTGCTTGGTTATGATAAATGGGATAATTTTGAGAAAGTTATAGGCAAAGCTAAGCTAACTTGTAAATCCTCTCAACAAAAGGTTTCTGATCATTTTCTTGACGTCGGGAAAATGATCAAGCTGGCTAGGGGAGCAGATCGTGAAATAAACGATATTAAGCTAACTCGCTATGCGTGCTATTTAATCGCTCAAAATGGTGATCCACGTAAGCATGAAATAGCTTTTGCGATGACCTATTTTGCTGTACAAACAAGAAAACAGGAAGTATTAGAAAAAAGGTTTGCAGAATTAGACCGCATACAGGCTAGAGAAAAATTGTCAGCTTCTGAAAAAGAACTCTCGGGGATTCTGTTTGAGCGTGGTGTTGATAGCAAAGGATTTGCAAATATTCGTAGTAAGGGAGATACTGTTTTATTTGGTGGTAATACGACTAAGCAGATGAAAACTAAGCTAGGAGTGCCAGATACTAGGGCACTCGCTGATTTTCTTCCAGCTGTAACTATTAAAGCAAAAGATTTAGCAACTGAGATTACTAATTTTGGGGTTAAAAAAGATCCTAAGATGCAGGGTGAAGCAAAGATAGCAAAGGAGCATATTAAAAGCAATCAAAGTGTTAGAGATGTTTTGCAGAAGCACGGCATAGTGCCAGAGGATTTACCAGCAGAGGAAGATATTAAAAAAGTACAGAGGCGTTTAAAGTCAGAGGGGAAGAAGCTTTCTAAGACTAGAAAAGAGAAGCGAAAGGGTATTTGATGGTGGTTTTTAAATTAACAAAAACAATCTGGGACAGATTTTTATAATGCAAAATATCAAAGAAAAATATTTAGAGAGGGTTCAGGAATTAATACTTAAAGGAGAGGTTTATTCTCAGGTGCAAAGATCTACTATAGAGGCTTGGAAAAAGATTCGCGATGCTGCGGCTCATGGGAAACATGGTGAATATACTGAGAATCAAGTTAAAGATTTTTTGAGTGGTTTGAGAAGGTTTATAGGAGAGTATTTAGGGTGATAAAGGGAGCTGTTGCTAGAGAGGGTTACAAGAAGACCGAATTGGGCTGGATTCCAGAGGATTGGGAGGTGAAGAGGCTGGGGGAGTTGTGTGAAGTTTATTCTGGTGGAACTCCATCTACTGCTATTAGTGAGTATTATGGAGGTGAAATCCTATGGATAAATTCGGGTGATCTAAATAAAACAAAAATATTTTCAGTGGAAGGGAGAATTACAGAATTGGGTTTACGCAATTCCTCAGCTAAGATTATACAACCAGAGACCTTGTTGATAGCCTTATATGGTGCTACGGCTGGGGTTGTTGCTATCTCCAAGATTGAAGCAGCAATTAATCAAGCAGTTTTAGCAATAATTCCCAGAAGAGATTTTGTTTATTTTTTATTGCACCAATTAATTTATTTACAAGATTTCATTAAAAGAACTTATAAACAAGGAGGACAAGCAAATTTGAGTGGCGAGCTAGTTAAATCATGTCCTTTGGCTCTCCCCCCTCTCCCAGAACAGAAAAAAATCGCAGAAATCCTAAGCACATGGGATGAAGCTATAGAAAAGCTAAATAGCTATATAAAGGCTAAGAAAAAACTTAAGAAAGCTCTTATGCGGAGGCTTTTGACAGGTAAGCAGAGATTTAAAGAATTTGTAGTTAAAGATGGTTATAAAAAGACAGAATTAGGCTGGATTCCAGAGGATTGGGAGGTGAAGAGGTTTGATGAAGTATTCTCTTTCTTAAAAGTAGAACCTTTGTCACGAGAAGCTCTAACTGACAAGGATAATGATTTGGGGATTTACAATATTCATTATGGTGATCTTCATGCAACCTATAAATCAGAGCTTTTAGATTTTGATAAAGAAGAAAGAGTCCCTAGGGTTAAGGATTCTGTAACTTTATCTCATAACGTAAGTTTTTTAGAGGATGGAGATCTAGTTATTGCTGATGTTTCAGAAGATTATCAAGGAATCGGAACTTGTATCGAATTAAAGAATTTGAGGGAGAAGAAAGTATTGGGAGGCTTACATACTTTTTCAGTAAGAGATTATTCTAAAAAAACAGCTGAGGGTTTCAGAGTTTATTTATTAAAATCTTTTCAAGTATTAACCGCTTTAAAGAGGATAGCTACAGGTGTTTCAGTCTATGGAATTTCTAAGACTAATTTATCAAAAATTAAAATTCCCCTCCCTCCTCTCCCAGAACAGAAAAAAATCGCAGAAATTCTCTCAAAAGCTGATGAAGAAATAGATTTACTTAATCAAGAATTAGAAAAATTAAAGACACAGAAAAAGGGACTGATGCAAAAGCTTTTAACTGGTGCTTGGAGGGTGAGGCTATGAGTAAATCGAAAAAAGATACTTTTTTATTTGTAGGTGTTTGGGAGCAGATTAATAATCCTGATTTTAATTCCCTTGAATTCGAGGGAATTAGAAATGAAGCAGGTAGAAATAGTTTCTTTTTATCTGTAAAGAAAAGGATAGTTAGTATCACTAATGAGTAGAAGAATGAATACAAACAAAAACTTTATTTTATACACTGCTACTGATGGCGAGGTTAAACTAGGAGTCTTCGTTAGTGATGAAACTCTGTGGCTGAGTCAGAAAAATATGGCAGAGTTGTTTGGAATAGAAGTACATACGATAAACTACCATTTAAAAAAATTTTTTAAATCAGGTGAATTAGAAGAAATAGCAACTATTCGAGATTTTCGAATAGTTCAAAAAGAAGGTAATAGAGAGGTTTCCAGGGAAGTGGCTTTTTATAACCTTGATGCAATTATCGCAGTCGGCTATAGAGTTAATTCTAGAAGAGCTACGCAGTTTAGGATTTGGGCTACTAATGTTCTAAAAGAGTTTATTATAAAGGGTTTCGTCTTAGATGATGAGAGGTTAAAGCAGGGGGAGCGTACTTTTAAGGAAGATTTCTTTAAAGAGCTATTAGAACGGGTTCGTTCAATTAGAGCTAGTGAACGGCGTATATATCAGCAAATCACTGATATATTTGCTGAATGCAGTATTGATTATGACCCTAAATCTAAGACTACTAAAGAGTTTTTCGCTACGGTGCAGAATAGATTTCATTATGCTATTACTGGGCAGACGGCAGCAGAAATTATTCATCAGAAAGCTAATAGTAAAGAGCCTTTTATGGGATTAAGTACTTGGAAAAATGCTCCAGAGGGTAGAATTTTAGCTTCGGATGTGACTATCGCTAAAAATTATTTATCTGAAAAAGAGATTAAAAAACTAGAGCGTACTATTTCTGGATTTTTTGATTATATTGAAAATATTATTGAAAACAGGCAAACCTTTACCATGGTTGAGTTTGCGGAGAGTGTGAACAAGTTTTTAGATTTTAATGAGTATAAGATTTTATGTAAGGCAGCAGGAGTATAGATTAATGATAAAAAAAATAAAGATGAACGGAGTAGCCTGTTTTGCATCTGATTCAAGTATAGAAATCGAATTAGCAAAAAATAATTTATTCTATGGGTTAAACGGTAGTGGAAAAACAACTATTAGTCGATTTTTAGATTATGGTAATAAGGATAATTTTAAAAATTGTACTGTAGAGCCAGATCTTTTCCAGAATCAGGATTTTAAGATTTTTGTTTATAATGAAGATTTTATTCAAAAGAACTTCTTAAGTTCAAACACTTTGGATGGTGTTTTTACTTTAGGTGAGGATAACGTAGAAGCAGAGAAAACTATTCAGGCTGCTCAAAATAGTCTCAGAATAATTGAGGCTGAGAAAGAAAAAAAATTAGAAGACAAACGCTTATTACAAGAAGATTTTAATAAAAAGAAAGGACAGATTAAAGACGATATCTTTCGTTCAAAAAAGATAATAGAAAGAAAACATAGAGAGTTATATGAGCTTTTAGAGAGTAAAAATAGTAAAGAAACTTTCTACGAGAAAGTCTCGAATACTCAACGAAGTGAGAATATAGTAAAGGATTTTAAGGAATTAAATGAGGAGGCAGGACTTTTAGCAACATCTGATAATGTACACAAAAAAAAATTAGAGTTAATTTCACAAGAGATAAGTAATGAATTGGCTCAAATTGATTCAAGCTCACTTTTTCAGGAAATCATACAAGCTTCAGGTGATTCATATCTACAAGACTTAATTAAAAAACTTCAAAACTCTGATTGGGTGAGGCAAGGCTTAGATAAATATCTTGCTTCTTCTGAAAAGAAGTGTCCTTTTTGTCAGCAAAAAATCGACTTGAGTATTCATCAAGAACTTGAAAAAGTATTTGATCAAGTTTATACGTCTAAAATACAAGACCTTAGGGGTCATCTTGAGCAATATAAAAAGAATAATGATGAAATACTAAGATTAATAGATGTATCTGAAAAATCAAATCCAGACCTTCAACAGGTTCCTAGTTACTTAACTGCAAAAGATAGATTAGAAAAGGCTTTGAGTAAAAATATCTCTATATTACAAGAAAAAATAGTATCACCGCATCAATCTTTAGCAATGCAGTCACTTGAAAATCTTATTAAAGATTTTAATAAAGAACTTTCTAATCAAAACCAACGTATCAATAATTTTAATGAAAGTATCTCTAATAGAAGTGAGAAAAGAAAAGAACTTATTATTTGCCTGTGGCAAACAATTCGTAATGAACATGACTCAGAAATTCAGAGTTTTAACAAAGAGGAACAAGAATATAAGGGTAAAGATAGTCAATTAAGTAGCAAGATTAAAGAATTAGATAATCAAATTCAACAAAAGAAGAGAATTATTGAAGATAACCAAAATAAAATAACTAGTATCACTCCGTCTATAAAGAGTATTAATAATAAACTAGAAAGCTCTGGAATACAGGGCTTTGAAATTACGGAATACTCCTTTAATCACTATAAAATTGTTAGAGATAATGATTCAAATGATCAATCTGTTTTTAAAACATTAAGCGAGGGAGAAAAAACACTTATTAGTTTTCTGTATTTTTTAGAACTTATAAAAGGAAATATTAAGAATCAATCTCAGATTGATTCTTCAAAGAGAATTATAGTGATAGATGATCCTATTTCAAGTCTTTCTCATAATTTAATTTATGAGATTGGTTGTTTAATTAAAAAAGAAGTTCTTAAGAATGACTTTGCTCAGGTAATAATTTTTACTCACAGCTTATTTTTCTTTCATGAGTTTACTAAACGTGATCAAAAGGACAATAAATGCAATAAATATTTTCGAGTTGCAAAAGATTCTTTTACTAAAATTACAGAAATAAGTTCAAGACAGATTCGTAATCATTATGAAGATTATTGGTTCACTTTGCGTGAATATAAAAAAACTAACTGCCAATCAGTTCTTATACCTAATGCTATTCGCAATATACTGGAATATTTCCGTGACTTTGTAAGATTAGAAGATTGGAGCGGGAAAATCCCTGACTCGTTAAACAGACTTATAGACAGAGAATCACATTCAGATGATGTTAATATATATGGTTTCCGAGATACTGACTACGATAAGCTTTTAGAAGATTTTGAAGATGTTTTTAAAAAAATTGGTCATGAACCCCATTTTATAAGCATGATGGGAGATTCGCTCAATTAGTAAGCTCTTTTAAGGAAAATAAAATCATGAACAAACAAGAAATACTAGAAATAATAAGCAGAGGGGAAGATACTCAGAACCAATTCAAGGCTGATATTACAAGTGAAGTATCACTAGCTCAAGAGATGGTCGCTATGAGTAATACCCGTGGAGGAAAAATTTTCATTGGGGTTACTGATAAGGGTACTATAGCTGGTCTAACAAGAAATGACATGGAACGTCTTAGTAACTTAGTTTCTAATGCTGCTTCTCAACATGTTAAACCTGCAATTAATCCGATTACTACAAATGTATCACTAGAAGAGGGTTTGATTACGATAGTTGAAATACCATTAGGTATTTCTAAGCCATATATGGATAAGGATGGGGTGATTTGGGTTAAGAGTGGTGCTGATAAACGAAAAGCTACCGCAAGAGAAGAGCTTCAGAGACTTTACCAAAACGCAGGTTTACTTCATGCTGACGAAACCCTACTCCCAGAAATGACCATTCAGCAAGACATAGATGAAAAAGAATTTGCACGTTTTTTTGAAAAAGAGTTTGGTGAGACCGTTTCAGAGCAAGAGCTTTCAATAGATAAACTATTCACTAATTTAAATTTAAGTAAAGCTAATGCGTTAAACCTCGCTGCTGCATTGCTTTTCGGTAAAAACAATAGATTTAAACTACCAGCTTTTAGTATAAAATGTGTCACTTATCCATCGGAGGATATTCATAGCAGTGCGTATATAGATAGTAAAGATTGCTATGGTAATGCAAGAGAGCTTTTCGATGATGCCTTTGCTTTTATTCAAAGGAATTTAAGGAATATACAGAACGGGCAGAATGTTAATTCTATCGGTGAATTAGAAATTCCTAAAGTAGTCCTAGAGGAGCTTTTAACTAATGCGATTATCCATCGTGATTATTTTATTACAGCACCGATAAGAATATTCGTATTCTCTAATCGTGTCGAAATCATAAGTCCAGGGCATTTACCAAATAATTTAACTGTAGAGAATATTAAAAATGGAAATTCTAATATGCGAAACCCTGTCTTAAGCTCATTCGCTACGAAGATATTACCTTATAGAGGTCTAGGGAATGGTATTAGAAGGGCTATTAAAGTTTATCCAGAAATAGATTTTATAGATGATAGGGCGGGGAATGAATTCAGGTGTGTTATTCATAGGCGAGTTATAAAATTATGAAGGTGAAATTAAAATCATGACCAATTATGTCCAATTCCATGTCCCATTATGTCCCATTCCATGTCCAATTAGTCCCATTCCATGTCCCATTTATAATGCAAGAAATATTCAAAAGGATCTCTCTATACTGTAAAATCTCCTCATATCTCAGCTCAAGCAATCAATATGTTACAAAATTATGAAAATGAAGAAACAAATAATTCAACGCCTACATAAAAATTTTGAAGAATTTGCTCAAAAACAAGGAAAGCTAACTTACTGGTATGCACGGGATTTTCAAGAATTATTAGAATATACAAAGTGGGAAAACTTTGAGAAGACTATCATTCGTGTCGGCTCTAGCTCAGGGCGTGAAATAAAGGACTATATGCTAACCCGTTATGCATGCTATCTCATTGCTCAAAATGGTGATCCTCAAAAAGATAGTATTGCATTAGGAGACCTAAACTAATCATGCAAAACCTAGCCCCAGCCTATGATGAAAAACTTCTTTCCCAAATCCCAGCCTTAAAGCAGCTGATCAACTTAGGCTATACATACCTAAGTCCTAAAGAGGCTTTAGCCGAAAGATATAATAAAAACTCGAATATTCTTTTAGAAAGGATTTTAGCTGAGCAGTTAAAAAAAATTAATCGCATAAATTATAGAGGTGAAGAATATCTTTTTAGTGAAGAGAATATTCAGGCAGCGATTCAGAAACTTAAAAACCCTCAATACGATGGACTTTTAAAGACTAGTGAAGATGTCTATGATTTGTTGACTTTAGGCTGTTCTCTAGCACAGTCTGTAGAAGGTGATTTAAAAAGTCATTCTTTTAAATATATTGATTTTAAGGATATTGAAAATAATGTTTTTCATGTCACTGCTGAGTTCTCCGTAGAACGTAATCGCAGTACTGAGCCTAGAAGACCAGATATAGTAGTTTTCGTTAATGGCATCCCTTTAATCGTCATGGAGTGTAAGAAACCTAGTGTAGATCTTGCTGAAGCAGTTACGCAGCTCCTTTCATATCAAAGAGATGAAAATATTCCTAAATTATTTATCTATTCACAGATTTTAATAGCTATAAATAGCCGTGAAGCTAAATATGCGACTACTGGAGCTGCTGGTGAATACTGGGGAATTTGGCGAGAGTTAGAGTCTAAGGATGAGGAGATACAGCGATCTGTTTCTAAGAAGCTTTCTTCTGCACAGAAAGATGAACTTTTTCAGGGTGAATTTAGTAAAGCTCGCAGGCACTTTAATATTCAAGACCAAGCTGGGAAAAGACTTCTCACTGAGCAGGATAAATTAATTTTTAGTTTATGTAGGAGAGACAGGCTTTTAGACTTAGTTTTTAATTATATGATCTATGATTCTGGTAATAAAAAAATCGCTAGATATCAGCAGTATTTTGTTATTAGGTCTACTATGGCAAGAATTTCAGCGCCACTTAATGGCACTTTTGCCGAAATTGGAGTTCGGCAACAGTACCCTAATTTAGAGCGTAATGGTGGGATAATCTGGCACACTCAAGGTTCTGGCAAGTCTTTAACTATGGTTATGTTGGTTAGAGCTATTACCATGTCTAAAGATATTTCTAATCCTAGAATACTTTTAGTTACTGATAGAGAAGATTTAGATAAACAGCTTACTAATACTTTTAAAGCCTGTGGGCTAAGCATGAAGAAAGCTAGTTCTGGACGTAATTTAATAGCTCATTTGAAAAATCAGGAATCGATTATAACTACTTTAATCCATAAATTTGATAAAGCTTTAAATGCTGAAAGCTTTCAAGATGAGTCTGGGAATATCTTTGTTCTGGTAGATGAAAGTCATAGAACGAATTTCGGTAATTTGCATGCAAGTATGCGTAAAATGTTACCGAATGCCTGCTATTTAGGTTTTACAGGAACGCCACTATTAAAGGCAGAGAAAAATAATTTTTCAAAATTTGGTGGTTTAATTGAGCCGCATTATTCAATTAGACAGGCAGTAGAAGATAAAGCCGTGGTGCCGCTTCTCTATGAGGCTAGGTTGGTGGATATTTCACAGAATGAAGCTGCTATAGATTTATGGTTCGAAAGGCACACTGTAGACCTTTCTAAAGACCAGAAGACAAGCTTAAAGAAAAAATATTCCAGTCCTAAAATGCTTCAGAAAACAGATCAAGTAATCTATATGGTGGCTTTTGATATTAATGAACATTTTATGAAAAACTGGCAGGGAACTGGTTTTAAAGCTCAGTTAGTTACTCCGAATAAAAAGACTGCGATTAAGTATTATAACTATCTTAGGGATTTAGGTTCAATTAAGTCAGCTGTGATTATCTCTCCTCCACAGGATTTAGAGGGTACTGATGATGAAGGTGATGTTTCTGAAGTAAATCATTTCTGGCAGCAGATGATGGAAAAATATGGTACAGAAAAAAATTATACGGATTCTATTATTAATGAATTTAAAAATGGTGATGAATTAGAAATAATCATAGTCGTAGATAAGCTGCTCACTGGCTTTGATGCACCTAAAAATACAGTACTCTATCTTTGCAGGACTTTAAAAGAACATACACTCTTGCAGGCTATCGCTAGAGTAAATAGGCTAGCTGAGGCTAAAGAGTTTGGTTATATTATTGATTATGCAAATGTAGTCTCTGAGCTTGATAAGGCTTTTAATATTTACGATGCGTTAGAAGGCTATGATAAGACTGATTTAGAGGGAGCTTTTGCAAATATAGACATGGAGATTAGCCGCTTAGCACAGGTTAATTCTAATCTCTGGGATATTTTTAAAGAAGTTCAGAATAAAACTGATCATGAAGCTCTTCAGCAAGAATTAGCTGAAGATAGTCTGAGAGAAGAATTTTATGATGCTTTAAATGAATATAGTAAGGTATTAAAAATAGCATTATCTTCGGAAAAGTTTATTAGGAATGAGCCCCAGCCTAAGATTAATCGTTATAAGCATGATTTGAGATATTTTTATAATCTTAAAGAAGCAGTTAAGCAGCGTTATGCTGATACAGTTGATTTTAAAAAATATGATAAAAAAATTGAAAAGCTCATGAACACCTATATCTATGCTAATGAAATAGTACCTTTAAATCAGCCCGTTAATATTTTTAGTGAAGAGTCTTTTAATCAGTTGAAATCAGGTAAAGGGCATTATGCTAATTTAAGTGTCGCGGCTAAAGCAGATGAGTTAGCTAGTGTTATGAAAAAGGAAATCGTGGAGAAGCTTGCATTAGAAGACCCAGTCTATTACCAGTCTTTATCTGAAAGAATACAGAAGACTATAGAGGAGTTTAGAAATAAGCAGATAAGCGATGTTGAATACTTACAAGAAATGATTGATGTGAGAAATAATAAAATCACTCATAAAAAAAGAGAGGATATACCAGCTGAAATCAGTAATAACGATGAAGCCGCTGCTTATTATTCAGCCATAAAACCCTTTTACATTAGGTATCTTGAGGACGACGTAAACGCAGAAATTGAAGTTCGGGTAAACTGCCAAAATGAACCAAGTGAAGCTTCTAAAACAGTTAAGCTAAATGAGCTTACCGTTTTAACTGCTTTAAAATTTATTCAGATACTTGATTTAGAACAGAAAGTAGATTTTTGGAATGATGAAAATGCTGTAAAAAAAGTAATGAATTTAATGGATGATTTTTTCTATGATGAAATTAAAGCTATTCATCGGCTTCAGCTCTCTACTGATGATATGGATGAGATTATAGATAAAGTTATGCAGATAGCTAAATATAGGAGAAGCTAATTAGTGAAAGACCTAAACGCAGAAATTGCAGTTGGCAAGCAGCACCTAAAGCTAAGGTTCACTAAACGTAAAACGCTTAGTATCGCTGTATTAGCAGATTTAAGCATATTAGTAACAGCACCTTGTGGAACAGAAGCTTCATTAATAGAGGAAAAGTTAAAAAAGAGAGAAAGCTGGATTAAAGCTCAATTAGATTTTTTCGCTAAACCTCGCAGTTTCTTTACTGAAAAGAAATATATCAGTGGAGAGTCACACCTCTATCTAGGAAGGCAGTATAGGCTTAAGTTACATAAATTAGATGATGCTAGCCCGAAACTTATTAAAGCTGGTACTTACCTCCATGTTTACTCAGATGATTTATCTCAAGAAGTCATTTCTCAGACTTTAGAGTCTTGGTATCGCAGTCAAGCAGAAAAATATTTTTCTAGAATTTTATTAGATTCCTTTAAAAAATTCCGCCGTCATTATACGAATTTTGTTATGGACTTTAATTCTAGATTGAGTTCTGCTGATGCGGGCTATGTCTCATTAAAAAAAGTGGAGTTTCCTAGACTTTTTGTACGTAAGATGAAAACTCGCTGGGGATCACTTTCTTTAAAGGCTAATTTAACTTTAAATCTAGAGTTAATTAAAGCTTCGCCTGAATGTATCGAATATGTAATTTTTCATGAACTCTGTCACCTAGTGCATCATAATCATAGTAAAGAGTTTTTTCTGCTTTTAAATAGGATCTTACCTAATGCCGCTAAGTTAAAGGATAAGCTTGAGAATTTTTCTGCTTAAGGTCTCTATATTTAACTAATAGAATTCTAATTTCTTAGATTCTATAAAATTGTTTATAATAGGCACATGTCTTTAGTTACTCCTCCTAAAAGATCTAAAAAACATTATGGTACTTCATGGTGGGGAGCCGCATGGATAGAGTCGATGGAACGCTTAGGTGGCGAACGTCTTAAGCGTGGTAAGACCTATGCTAATACTGGTAAGGTTTTAAGCATTAAATACGAAAAAGAAAAAATTCTCGCAAAGGTAGCAGGTAATTACAGACCGTTTTACAGGGTTGAAATAGAATTAAATAAATTAAAAGATTCCGCGATTAATCTTATCGAAACGATATTAGAAGAAAATCCTCTTATTGCTGTAGATTTATCTCTAGGTAAGCTTTCTCCAGACTTACAGCAATTGACAGAATCAAAAGGTATTCGCCTTTTACCCAGTACTTGGCTTGAAATTCGGGCTAAATGTAACTGCCCTGATTATGGTGATCCATGTAAACATCAGGCGGCTGTATTCTATATGATGGCTAACGAATTAGATAAAGATCCTCTGATGCTTTTAAGGCTGCGTGGACTACCAGAAAGTTTTTTTAAGAGAAAGGATATTAAGATTGATGAGGGAAAAACTTTACAGACTCTAGTCTCTAAAGTCCTGTCAGCGCCTGAGTTAGAGATTAATGCTGAAAAAAACTATAATCAGAATTTTCCTAGCCTAGAGTTTAAAATTAACAAATTGCTATCTTTATTAACAGCGCATCCTTCTTTTGAACAGAGCTTTGATTTTAAAAATTTTCTTGAAAGCTTTTATGCACAAGCAGCTATTAATATTGATAATCTTTTCTCTGAGGATTTCGATACAGAGAAAGAGACACGAAAAGCTGATTATAAGATTAATTTAAATACCCAAGCAAATTCATACTTGTATTTTTTTATTGTGTCACGTATGGCGGACGGGTTTGAAGATGTTTTTTCTGTTTTAAATTATGATCAGCAGTCCTATAAAGAGTTTTTAGATTTTTCTTTAAATACTGATTTAAATGAATTAGCTCCTAGACAAGCATTTTTACTTTTATTGGTTCAAACTGCAGTGGAGGTTATTAAAGCTGGTTTATTTATACCAGACTTAGTCTTTGGTGCTGAGGATTCTTTTACCGTCAGGTATGTACCCTTTAGATGTAGATGTTTTTAATCGAGAAAAGCCTTTAGTTTCTATGCTGAGTTTACGGGATCTTCATTTAAACCCCAATCTTAAATACTATTCTGAAACTAAGGAAGAGATAATAAATAGCATAAACAGGCAGTTAGCTATCGCTGCCGAATATATTCCAGAGTTAAATCAAATCATTAATTCTAAGGGAGAAGCTTTGCCTCGTATAGATTTAAATAGAGTAGCTGAATTACTTTCTAAGTCAAGATTTATTCTTGAGCTTCTCGGTATCCAATTTATACTACCTAAAGCTTTACAGAAAATTCTTAAACCCCGCCTTTCAGTATCGGCTAAAGGCAAAAGTTCTAATACTCTCTCTAACCTTAATATGGCAAATTTATTAGAATTTTCTTATGAAGTCTCTCTCGGTGACACGAAAATCAGTTTAGCTGAATTTAGGAAATTAGTTAAATCTAAAACAAATCTTGTTAAATTTAACGATGAGTATGTAATGCTTGACCCAAGTGAGATAGATTCTCTTTTCAAGCAGTCTCAGAAACCACTTCCTGAAATTAATAAAGCTATAGATATATTACATTATGGCTTAGCTCAAGAAATTAATGGCATACAACTCAATACCAGTAAGGATTTAGACAGCTTTATAAAAATGCTTACTAAAACAGAAAAAGTAAGCATACCTTCTAATTTAAATGCTCAACTAAGACCTTATCAGGAACGGGGCTTCAAGTGGCTTTACTCTAATTTTAAAAAAAATCTTGGTTCTTGTATTGCAGATGATATGGGCTTAGGTAAAACTTTACAGGTGATCACCCTGCTTTTAAAAGTTCATAGTGCTAAATCTTCTGATACACCATCGTTAGTGGTTTGCCCTACTACCCTGATTGGGAACTGGGTTAAAGAGTGTGCTAAATTCGCTCCAAGCCTAAGGGTCTCTGTGTATCATGGTGCTGAACGTAGTTTGAAGACTAAAGGTACTGATATAGTAATTAGTTCTTATGGTATTTTGCGTCGTGATCTTAAAAAATTTAATAAGCATGACTGGAATTTATTTATTATAGATGAAGCTCAGAATATTAAAAACACTGAAACCCAGCAGACAAAAGCGATTAAATCTTTAAAGGCTAAGAATTTTATCGCTATGAGCGGAACTCCTGTAGAGAACAGGCTTTCGGAGCTATGGAGTATTTTTGATTTTATTAATCCTGGTTATATGAAGTCTCTTAGAGAGTTTAATGATAATTTCGCTATTCCGATTGAAAGATATAGAGAAGTGGAAGTCGCAGAGAAGTTGAAAAATGTAAGCTCGCCTTTTTTTTTGCGAAGATTAAAAACTGATAAAACTATTATCAAAGATCTACCAGAGAAGGTAGTTATAGATGAATTTAACTACCTATCTAAGGAGCAGACTGCTATCTATCAAAATATAGTAGAGGCGAATATGGCTGCAATAGAGTCCAGCGAAGGTATAGAGCGAAAAGGGCTGATATTTAAATTAATTACTAACTTAAAGCAGCTTTGTAACCACCCTAGTAATTATACTAAGCAGAAAGATTGCGATCCAAATCTCTCTGGTAAAGCGACTAAGCTAATTTCTCTATTGCGTGAAATTCTTATTAATAAAGAAAAGGTCATCATATTTACGCAGTACACGGAAATGGGGGATATATTACAAGAGATGATATCTAGAGAACTCTTACAGCAAGCTCTTTTCTTCCATGGTGGGATTAGTAGAAAGAAAAGAGACCAGATGGTGGAAGATTTTCAGACTAAGCCAGAAAATAAAATTATCATTATTTCACTGAAAGCTGGTGGTACTGGACTTAACTTAACCGCAGCGAATCACGTTATTCATTATGATCTCTGGTGGAATCCAGCTGTTGAGAATCAAGCTACTGATAGGGCTTTTAGAATAGGGCAAACAAAAAATGTTTTTGTACATCGCTTTATTAGTCTCGGAACTTTTGAAGAAAAGATAAATGACATTATCAAAAGTAAGCAAGAGCTGGTTAATTTAACAGTTTCTACTGGTGAGAGCTGGATCAGTGAGATGTCTGATAAGGATTTGAAGAAGCTTTTTGCTATTTAGTCGAATTTGCGTTAATACCGCTATCATATTGGCAGAATTTCCGTTAATACCGCTACTATGCAGATGAAGCGAAATATAGAGAGGTTTTAGCTAGTCAAGATTTAAAGAAACTCACTTCTTTTGAAAGATTCTTTTTTGGATTTTATTAAATAGTGATGTGGTTTTATCTTTTATAAACCAATCCCAAAACCGCTCCAACAACCACACTCTCTAAAAACACCCCAAAGAACCAAGCCTGAGCCAGCATAAACGGAATCGGCATATAAGCATAAAGTCCTAACTGCGTCCAGCCGAAAAGCAGTCCAAGAAAAGCTCCAAAGCTTAAAGCGTTTTTCATAGTTTTTTCTTTAATGATTACAGTATAGAAAAGGCTTATGATGACCGAGAAGCCTAACTGAATAGTTAGAGAATAAGGGAAAAATGCTTTCATTTCCTCGTAAGGACGCCATAGGTGAGCGGTAGATTCATAAATTCCTCTAAGTAGAAAGCCGTGCAGCAGGGCTTCAAAGAAAAATACGAAAATGAAAATTATTAGCGACGAAATTAAAATCTTTTTAACTGGCATATATAAGTAGTTTAGCAGGAGCTTGATATGCATGCGGTTTGGGTGCAGTATAATTTCTTAATGGCTTATTTAGAAAAACGCCAAAATAACAAGACTCGCTCTAAGTCCTGGTGGGGGCGTGAGTGGTTAACTGTTATCGAAAACCTAAATGAAGACAGGGTTAACGATGATGAAAGTTATTCAAATCCATTTAAGATCACTGATTTTAAATATCAAAATGGAAAAATTATAGCTAAGATAGTAGAGAATCGTAATTCTAGTTACATCACGGAACTTGCTTTAGAAGCATTTACAGAACAGGATCTAAAAGTTCTTGCTGAAATTTTAGCCTCAAGCTCTTTAATACGCGGGGATTTAGCTTTAGGTAAGTTACCGACTATCTTAAATACCGAATTATTAGAAAATGGCATAAATTTATTTCCAATTTCTTGGGAAGATATTAGATCTAAATGTAACTGCCCATCGCCTGCAAACCCCTGTGTGCACCAGTCTGAGCTATTCTATATGATCGGAAGTGAGTTAGATAAAGATCCTTCACTCCTATTAAAGTTAAGAGGGGTTCCCGAAAGCTTTTTAAATTCTGAATCTCAGGTCGGGAAAAGGACTTTAGAGAGTCTTATTGAAAATATTTTAGAAGAAGCTACTGTAAATGAACCCGCAAGTCTAAGGCTGAGTAGGACAGGTGACCGTGAGGATTTAGCTTTAAATGCTAAAAGAGATTATAATCAGCCTTTAAATAATCTGGAGTTTGACAGTCGTCTCTGGCTAAGCCTTCTTTCTGATAATCCTTCTTTCGATACTGCTTCGAATTTTAAAATTTTTTTACGAGACTTATATAATTCAGCAGCTTTAAAAGCAGATACTCTTTATAAACCAGTCCATAAAAATAAGGCAGATGGGGATAAAAAAGTAAAAGTTAGAGACTGGCAGCAGTTCGATGATTTAGAGATTAGCTTTAATGCAAAAGCCACTAGCTATGAGAATTTATTTGATTTTTCAGTCGATTTAAAGGATTTACTTAAATGTTCTTTAAATCAGGATTTAAATTTAGTCTCTCCTAGATTAGCTTTTACGCTTTTATTGATACAGACTGCCATTTATATTATTAAGCTAGGCTTATATTCTCCAGAGTTGCTTTTTAAAAATGAACAGGTTTTTCAAATCAGATATATCCCCATATTTAATAATGCCTCACTCTCACAGCGTTTAAGCCTTTTAAAAACTCTTTACCCTGAGGATTTAATTAAAAATTCTCAGCCAAATAATGACGCTGAAGGATCAAGCGATTTTCTGCAAAGCTGTTTAATGAATGAGCTTCTGTCATTTTTAGTTACTGTTTTATTAAAGAAATTAACTCGAAATTTAAAAGTGCTAGGGATGACTCCTTTAAAGACAGCTTTTTTAACTAATGCAGAATTTATACCAAGTAGCTACGCAGATGAGGCTGTGGCTAAAAGTCTTAGTAATTGGCTGGCTAGGTTTTATATTCAAAGTAATGAAATCAAGCCCCTGATTCGCCTAGAGGAGCATGTCGCTGATATTAAACAGATAGAACGCAAAGATGGTCATGAAGATGACAAAAATGCAGAAGAAGCGATCCACCAGCAGTGCTTAGAGGCGAGTTTTAAACTGCATGTAGACGTAACTAACACCAGTAAATTCCCGAATGAGATAGTTTCTTTAGAAAGCTTTAGTATTAGAGTTCCAGAGCAGTGTCCTAATGTCTATAGACAGCTAAATTTAATTCAGGAATATGTACCTGAAATTAAACAGGTCTTAGCTACTGAAGGTAAAGCTTCTCCGATTTTAGATATTAATCAAGTAAGTTCACTCTTGGCTAATGCAAAAAATATTTTAAGTGTACTTGGAGTAAATATCCTTGTACCTAGAGCTTTACAAAAGATTTTAAAGCCAAAACTTACTGTTAAAGTGAATTCCTCGTCTTCTCAATCGAATAACGCTTTTCTGATTGAACAAGCCTTAAGTTTTTCTTATGAAATAGCTTTAGGTGATTCGAAAATAAGTTTAAGTGAATTCAAAAAACTAGTTAAAAGCTCGTCTGGATTAGTAAAGTTTAATAACGATTATGTGATGTTTAATCCTAAAGAGATAGCCTCACTTTTTAAACGTGCTTTGGAAGCCTTGCCGCAGATAGAAACGGTTTTAGATGCTTTGCATTATGGTTTAGCTGGAAAGGTTAATGGTCTGGATTTCTCTTCAGATGCGGTTATTGATAATTTAATTAAATCTATTAATAAGACTGAAACTGAGATAAGTTTACCAAAAAACTTAGAGGCGACTTTAAGACCCTATCAGGAAAGGGGTTTTGAATGGCTTTATACTAATTACCAGAATCGATTAGGTTCGTGTCTCGCTGATGATATGGGCTTAGGGAAAACCTTACAGGTGCTTACGTTATTATTAAAGATTCGTCAGGAAAATGCAGAGCGTGCAGTTT
This sequence comes from Cyanobacteria bacterium REEB446, assembly GCA_018970325.1. GTDB lineage: Bacteria > Cyanobacteriota > Vampirovibrionia > LMEP-6097 > LMEP-6097 > LMEP-6097. The sequence continues at coordinate 22,054 of JAGWWP010000008.1, forward strand.
GTGAGCAGCCTCCTTCTTTGGTGATCTGTCCTACTTCACTTATAGGTAACTGGTTTAAAGAATCTAGTAAGTTTACTCCAGATTTAAAAGTCGCTGTCTATCATGGACCTAGAAGAAGTCTTGATTATGGTACCGTTGCCGAACGAACAAGTTCAAGGCTGAGGAGGACGAATGACCGCAGTGTACTAGGGGTACATGAGGATCATGAGGACGACGAAAACGTAGAAATTGGAGTTCGGCAGCAGTGCCATTATGAGGGAATGGATTTAGTTATCACCTCATATGGCATTTTAAGGCAGGATATCAGTAAATTCTCTGAGCGCGAATGGAATCTTCTAATCATCGATGAAGCGCAGAATATTAAAAATCATGAAACCAAGCAAGCTAAAGCGATTAGAGCTTTAAAGGCAAAAAACCATATAGCTATGAGTGGAACACCAGTCGAGAATAACCTTTCAGAGCTGTGGAGTATTTTCGATTTTATTAATCCTCGCTATTTAAGATCTATAAAGGATTTTACTAATGAATATTCTATACCTATAGAGAAGTACCGTGACCAAGAGAAAATCGCTCAATTAAAAAGAGTCACCTCTCCTTTTCTTTTAAGAAGGTTAAAAACAGATAAATCGATTATTCAAGATTTACCTGAAAAGATTATAAATGAGCAGTTCGTCTATTTAACTAAAGAGCAGATCGCTCTTTACCAAAATGTCGTGAATAGTGCTTTAGAGCAGATAGCAGCTAGTGAAGGCATAGAAAGGAAAGGTAAAATATTTAAATTAATAACCTCTTTAAAACAGTTATGTAATCACCCTAGTAACTATACTAAGCAAGAGGATTATGATTTTAACCTTTCAGGTAAAGCGATTAAGCTGATAGATATTCTTAGAGAAATATTAATTAGTAGAGAGAAAGCTTTAATTTTTACTCAATATACTGAAATGGGAGATATTTTATCTAAGATGATTCAGGCAGAGCTAGGCTCAGAGGCTCTTTTCTATCAAGGTTCTTTAGATAGAAAACGAAAAGATGAAATGGTAGAAGAGTTTCAGAATGGTTATACGAAAAAAATTATGATTATCTCTCTAAAAGCTGGTGGTACAGGCTTAAATTTAACCGCAGCTAACCACGTCATCCATTATGATCTCTGGTGGAATCCTGCTGTGGAGAATCAAGCGACTGATAGAGCTTTTAGAATAGGGCAGAAAAAGAATGTCATGGTGCATAGATTAATTAGCATGGGGACTTTCGAAGAGAAAATTAATGATTTGCTTAAAGCTAAGCAGCAGCTGGCAGATTTAAGTGTTTCTGTGGGGGAGAATTGGATTACTGAGATGTCGAATGAGGAGCTTCGGGGGGTTTTTGGTTTATAATGTAGAGACACCACCATGCCTCAATCTTCTTTGCTTGTAAATAAGAAAAAGACTCATTTGAGCTTCTCAGGGCATGAAACTTTTGTCTGTCGTTATTCTTGGTTGAAAAAAGCTTGTGATGCAGTTGCTGCTAATCCTTTGATCTTCCGAGACGAGTCTGCTATTGCTACTTTTGGTGTTGGTAAAAATATGGTTAGCTCAATTAGTCATTGGGCAAAGAGTTTTAGAATTATTAAAGACACCTCAGAAGGTTTTATTTTATCTGACTTAGGCAAGAGTATTTTTGCTGATGATGGCTGGGACCCCTACTTAGAAGATCAAGGAACTTTGTGGTTATTGCATTGGTGTTTAACTTCTAATATAGAGTTAGCTACTACTTTTTATTATGCTTTTAATAAATTAAATTCAATTGAGTTTACTAAAGAGCAGCTGATAAGTGAGATTCTTACTTTTGCAGAAGATCATTCGATGAAAGTAAGTCCTAATACTATTGCTAGGGATATAGATATTTTTATTAGAACGTATGTAGATGCTCATCATTCCAAGAAGATTCCTATAGAAGATTCTCTTGACTGCCCATTAGTTGAACTAGATTTAATTTCAGAATGTTCACTTAGAGGGGTCTATCGATTTTTAAGGTCGGAGAAGTTAAATCTTCCGATTGAAATTTTTGTTTATGCCTTGCTGGATTTTCATGAACATTATTTTCCTGATAGTAATGTTCTAGCATTTGAAGATATTGTTTATAAGGCGGGTTCACCAGGTTTGATTTTTAAAATTGATGAAGATGCGTTAGCATATAAATTGAGCCGATTGGAAGAAATTACAGAAGGTGCCTTGAAGTTTGATGAAACTTCGTCTCTGAGACAGCTCTATAAATTAAGAAATCTAGACAAGAATAGCTTTTTAAGCTCTTATTATTCATAATACTAAACATAAGGTTTAATTAATCACATGAAGTCAACCCTGCTAAATGAAATATATAAAGTGAAAACAAGATTTCACAAATCGGTTCAGATTGAGCAGGATATTTTTTTTGATGATTATATTCCGACTCAATCTTCCTTATCATCTCTGAAAAGAATTTTATCCGCCCTTGATATAGAGCTTGGTTCTAGGGCATGGTCGATTATTGGTCCTTATGGTTCTGGTAAATCCGCTTTTATTCTTTTTTTAAAGACCTTATTGGGTGATCCGAACAATGATGAAGTTGTACGAGCTCGGAATGTTTTGCAGAGGGCAGATAAAAAGCTTTATAAAGAGATTGAAGCGTTATTGCCGAAAGTTAATGGATACTGTTTAGCTTTGGTTTCTGCAAGTAGAGAAAGCTTGGAATATTCAATTTTAAAGGCATTACTAAATGGATTAAATGATCTTATTCCTACTACTAACTTTTCTGCAACACGTAAGCAGATTGAGAATCTATTAGAGAAAATTCAAGTAGAGGCTTACAAGCCAAGTAATGATGAGGTGTTAAAACTTTGCTCTAAGGTTATCAAGGATCTTGAGAGTGTTCCTGATGGCGGCTTATTAATTGTTATAGATGAGTTGGGTAAAAATCTGGAATCTGCTAGCCTGAGTTCTGCAAAAGATATTTTTATTTTACAAAAGCTTGCTGAAATGGCTTCTAGAACTAAAAAAATACCTTTTATATTGGTGACAGTTCTTCATCAATCTTTTGATCGCTACGTGGGCAAATTAGCTATTGAGACTCGGAATGAATGGTCTAAAATACAGGGTCGTTTTGAAGATATCACTTACGTTGACTCTAGTGAGCAAATTTATAAATTAATAGCTTCTTCCATACAAGTTACAAATTTAGGAAAAAAAAATAGAGACAGTATTGATAGCCTGACATCAAAAACTTTTGAACATTATTTAAAAGTCTTTGCTAATGATAGTATTCGTAATTCTAATTCTTTTATTAAAACATTGAAAAGCTGTTTCCCGTTACACCCTTTTTCTGTAATGGCTTTAGTTCCATTATTTAGAAATAAGTTTGCTCAAAATGAAAGAAGTTTATTCGCTTTTATTACTTCTTCTGAGCCTTTTGCTTTTTCTGAATTTCTTGTTAATAAGTCAGTCTCGGAGACAGAGTATCCATTTTTTAATTTGCATAATCTTTATGATTACTTGCTCGCTAACCTTGCAGGTGTTTTAATGACTACTGCTAACAGTCGAAAATGGCTTGAGATAGACGAAGCATTAAGCAAGCTTAGTTGTGAGTTTCAAGTTAAATTAATTAAGACAGTTGGCATGTTTAGCTTGTTAAAAGATAGTTTTCCATTTCCCATTAATAAAGAAACGCTGGCCTGTGCTTTGAACTGTGACTCTGAAGATCAGTGTAAGCAATTAGAAGAGAGTTTAGAGACTTTACAAGCAAAGTCTATCCTGGTTTTCAGAAGGCATTCTTCTTCCTATGCTATCTGGGGAGGTAGTGACATTGATATTGACGAAAAAATTATTGAGGCAAGAAGGGATATTTTTGCAGGTTTAGACATTGCTAAGTCATTGAATGAACAATTAGAGTTAAGGCCTAGAGTGGCGAAAAGACATTTTTTGCAGAAAGGTACTTTGCGCTTCTTCAATGTAGAATACGTAGATATTAACAAGCTAGCTTCAAAGCTTAGTCAGAAATTAGAAAATGCTGATGGTCAGATACTTTTATTAGCCAACTCATCTACTGATATAGATCTAAAAAAACTCAAAGAACAAATAAAGACTTTATCTAGTCATGAAACTATTTCTATTGTTGCCATTTCTGATCATGCATTACTGTTAGTCGATTCTTTTACTGATTTATTAGCATTAGATTGGATAAAGAAAAATACTAAGGAACTTCAAGGTGACAGAGTTGCATTGAAAGAGATTGAGTCTCGTATAGCTGAAATTAATTATCAAATACGCTTTTTGACTGATCAAATCTTTTTCCCGACGGATACAGGGTCTCGGGCTAAGGCAGAGTGGTTTTTTAAGTCTAATATTAAGGAAAATATTTCTAAGAGAACCCTCTCTAATTGGCTTTCTGATATTTGTGATGAAACATTTAGCGAATCACCAGTTATTAAAAACGAATTAATTAATAGGTTCCGTACATCTTCTACGTCTACTGCTGCTAGAACGAACTTACTTAGAGGAATTTTAGAAAATGAAGGTAAGGAACGCCTGAATATAGAAGGGTTTCCTGCTGAATATTGTATGTTTGTTTCTTTGTGTTTAGAAACTCAGATATATAAGCGAGATGCTGATTTAAATTATTCTTTTCAGAGAGATGCGGAGAAGCTAGAAAAATCATGGCAGCCATTATGGAATTTCCTCAGGGACTATCTAGCGAAGAATAGTTACAGGAAAGTCTCGATTTTAGAATTATATGCTGAATTGAAAAAGCCACCTTTTGGTCTGCGAGAAGCTGTGCTGCCGCTAGTTTTAGTAATGTTCTATAAAGCTTTTCAGGAAGAGATCGCTGTTTTTTCGCATGGAACTTTTTTAGCTAAAGTAAAAGATTCTGATTTTGAGCTTATGGCTAAAGCTCCTAAATATTATGAAATTCAATTCTGTGAAATCTCTGGTATTAAGTCTATTGTCTTTAATCAGATTATAGAAACTTTTATCCAAGAAGAGCATAGAACTATGATGAAATCTAAACCAAAGCTTTTGCATATAGTTAAAATGCTTTGTGGTTTTGCTGCTGATTTATCTAGCTTTGTGAAAACCACTGCTGAACTTGAACCTAAGACTAAGGCAGTTAGAAAGGTATTATTAGAAGCTAGAGAGCCAGCGAGTCTTTTGTATAAAGATTTACCTTTAGCTTGTGGGTATTTACCATTCTTAGATCAAGCTAGTGCCTTAGATGATAAGAGTGCTTTAGCTTTTGTTGATGATCTACGAATCGCTGTGCAGCAGCTACAAAGAAAAGAAATAGAGTTAATGAGCAGAATAGAATCTAATATTTATAACTGTTTTGGTATTGATCATTTTACTCGTGAAGATCGTACTCTTATCATGGAGCGAGCAGAAAACATTATGAATGTTACTTTAGATTCCATGTTGAAGGGTTTTCTAGTTAGAATCGCAGATTTTGCTTTAGATTATAAGGCTTGGCTAGAGTCTATCGGAACTATGATTATCGGTAAACCCCCAGCGGATTGGAGAGATGAAGATCTATTAAATTATGAAAAAGAATTAGCTGTAATGCAGGCTAGGATTTTAAAGTATGAGCGTATAGCTCTAGAAATAGGTGCTAGAAAGAATTTAAATGAAGAGGTAGCTCAAGTTTCTTTTATTTCTAGTAATGATCATGAGGTTTTTAAAATCATTCATTTAGATAAAAAGAAAAAAGAAAAAGCTAAAGAATTAGCTCTTCGCATCAATGATTTTATTCTAAATGGCAGTGAAAATACTGATATTGATTTAATTTTAGCCTCTTTAAAGGAATGTTCTGTAAAATATATTAAGAGTTATAATTCAGCAAAAGCTGAAGCTAATTCAAAATAGACATGACAGAAGAAAAAAAGGTGAGGCATATATTAGGAATTTCTGGTGGGAAGGACAGTAGTGCATTAGCTGTTTATCTACGAGATAAGGTTTCTAATATGGAATATTTTTTCTGTGATACTGGTGCAGAACTAGAAGAAACTTATGAGTATTTAGCTAAATTAGAAAAATATCTTGGTAAGCCGATTATACGCCTTAATCCTGTTAAGAATTTTGATTGGTGGTTACAGAGAAATGGTAATTTCCTACCTTCTCAAAGAATGAGATGGTGTACTATTCAGCTTAAATTAGCCCCCCTGGAAGATTTCGTGGGTGATGATCAGGCGATTAGTTATGTGGGTATTCGTGCAGATGAGGATACGAGAAAAGGATATCAAAGCCCGAGGGGTAATATTCAAAGTATATTTCCTTTTAAAGAAGATGGTATAGATAAAGAGGGCGTTATGAAAATCCTAGAACACTCTGGTCTAGGATTACCTAGTTATTATGAATGGAGAACTCGCTCTGGATGCTATTTCTGCTTTTATCAAAGAAAAATGGAATGGGTTGGTCTATTAGAGAGGCATCCAGATCTTTTTGAAAAAGCTAAGTCTTATGAAAAATTTGATGAGATTACAGGTAAGCGTTTTACGTGGATGACTGATGAGAGCTTAGATGAATTAGCTTATCCTGAAAGAGTTTTAGAGATTAAGCGAAAACATTATGAACAGCTAGAAAAGGAAAAAGCTTTAAATAAAAACAAGCCACTATCTGAAGTCTTCGCTGATAGTTTAGATGCTGAGGATGATACTTTACCGTGTCAGATATGTAGTTTATAGGAGAGGGTTATGGCACAGGATATATCTGAATTAATAAAAGCAAAATCAAAGGGAATTTTAGATTTTTTAATCGAAACTGGTCAAAGCTTTTACATACCTCCTTATCAACGTCAATATTCTTGGAAAAAAGAACAAATTGATGATCTGTTTGAGGATATTGGACGCGGGATCAATAATTTTTTAACAGATTCTGACGTTATTACCTTTATTGGTACTATAATTACGATTCAAGATCGTGATTTTAAAACTGTTTCTCCAATTGTTGTTGATGAAATGCCAAAGTGTGTTTTAACTATAATTGATGGTCAACAACGCCTAACTACTGTGATGATGCTAATTACATGCTTACATCAAAACTTAACGAATGTTTTGTCACGGTTAAAGAATAAAAAAATAACGGATGATTTAGAAGGTCGTTTTTTAAACAAAATAAAAACAAAAATACATGACTTAATGAAAGAGTTAGAAAGTGCTTTAATCTTAGATAAATCCAGAGGTGATTCTAATTATAGATATTATCCAAAAATCATAAGAGCATACCAAGATCAGTGGTCAACCAAAAAAGGGGAAGCTAAGTATGAATCTAATATTGCAAAATTCCTCTTTCGATACAAGGAAACGCATTTACATTATGAGGAAAAACAAGAAGCTAGTATATTAGAAAATTATATTAACTTTTTTACTAAAGATAAGGATCTTCAAGGTACTGAATTTATTGAATCTTTGAAGAGAATACAGAGACAAATTGATAAATTTGTCCTTGGTGATGACGATATTAATGAAGTTAAAATGCCTTCAATTTTTGAACTCATTGATTCTGATAATATTCGTGATTTAGCGATCAAGGAAAATTTAGATGATCAGATTAAGAGGCTTGTTCAGCAAGAAAAACTGTATGTTAATTTATTAAAATTGTTTATTTTCACCAAGTTTTCGGTAGAAAGAGTTGCGTTAACTATTGTGACCGCGATTAATGAAGATTCTGCTTTTGATATGTTTGAATCATTAAACACGGCAGGGCAGCTTCTTACACCGTTTGAGACCTTCAAGCCATCAATCATCAAATATCAAACATTAGAGGGGTATGAAAAATCAGAATTTAAAATTTTTGTTGACAGGATAGAGAAGAAATTAGCACAAAAAGACCTCTCTGAACCAAAAAAATTACAATTATTGTCCGAGATATTGATACCATTTAGGCTCTCAGAAAAAGGTACTAAGCTTTCGAAGAATCGCAACGAACAAAGAAAATATTTGATTAAGGATTTTGAATTTTTAGGCGATAATCATCAACAAAGAGTTGAATTTGTAAAACATTTAGCGGGTGTTGCTGATTTTGTTATTGATAAATGGGATAGAGTTGCTTTACTAGATCAAGATTATCTCTCAGAGAGTGACTTGACTCATTTTAGGCTTTCGGAGGAGGCATTGTTGTGTTTTAGGATGTTGGTTGAATCTAAACATCCCATTGTTATAGCTCCATTGTATAGGTTCTTCCAGAAATCCAGTCCAAATGATTTTGAAGAAGCTTTGAAGGCTATTGCAGCATTTTATATACTGTGGCGTTTACCAGAAAAAAATACGGCTGGTATTGATCAGGCTTATAGAGATTTAATGCTTAAAGGTGTAGAGGGTCTTTGCCCACCGATTGCTAGATATACAAAGGATAAAGAGAATCACTTCCCTTCTCTAGTTCAATTAAAAGCTGCTTTGAGACATTATCTCAAATTAAAAGGGATCGAATCAGCGGAGCATTTCATTAATAAGCTTACAAGATCTAATGCTTATGAAAATCAGAAAGTTATTTCGAAATTCTTTTTGTTACTAGCATCTAATGGTACAGATTACCTACAAGAGCAACCTCATTTAGTTCAAAGATGCAGAGATGGTGCAAATGAGATTTTCTCATTAAAATACTGGTTTAATTATGAAATAGAACATATTGCACCTCAAAAGCCTGTGCGTGACAATGATTGGGATAGAAATATATATCAAAATCAACTTGAAAATAATATTGGCAATTTAGTCATCATACATGGTTTAAGTAATAAAATTATTAGCAATAGAAATTGGAATATTAAAAAGAAAATTTATTCAGCTCTTGCTGAAAAAAGCTATGAGAAGCTGAATATGATGATTCAAGAAGAGGATTTAGAAGAAATAAAACCTGATTCTGTCGCAAAACTGATTGATTTGCCTCTTGTACCTCATTTAGAAGGTATTGCTAAGGTTGCCTCTTGGGATGAGGAAAAAATTCGACAGAGATCAAGTAATATTGCTCAGTTTGGTTGGGAGAAAATTTCTCGTTGGCTTGATTATTAATTGCTATGCTCTCCATCTCCCCCCACAAAACTGCTATTCGCCGCTTTGAACTCTCTAGACCACTGAAACTCGCATTGCAAGATGGTCTTCTGAGGCAGAATTTTTCTTTATTTGACTATGGCTGTGGTTTAGGAGATGATCTCAATATCCTAGAGTCAATGAATTTCGAGTGCTCAGGTTGGGATCCAGCTCACAGGCAGGATTCTGAAAAAGTCGCAGCTGAAGTTGTTAATTTAGGCTATGTGATTAATGTTATTGAGAAAGTTCAGGATAGAGTAAGTGCCTTAAGCGAGGCGTTTCAATTATCTTCTAAAGTCCTAGTAGTTTCAGCGATGCTAGATGTAAAGTCCAATCTAGCAACTAATTTCAGAATGCACGGTGATGGATATGTTACTTCTAGAGGAACATTCCAAAAGCTATATGAACAGGCAGAGTTAAAAGATTTTATTATCTCTACTTTAAATCAGGAGGCTTTTCCTGCGGCACCTGGAATTTTTTATGTTTTTCGAGACGAAGCATTAAAAGAAGAGTTTCTACAGAATAAAATTACTAAACATATTCACTTTAAGCGTAGAGAACCGTTAACCTTAATCGAGAAATATGCTTCAGAGAAAGAACTTTTAGAGAAGTTTTTAGATAGGATGTGTGAATTAGGACGTATTCCTACTGAGGAAGAGTTCTCGCTTAGCACGGAGATTAAATCTAGAATAGGTTCATTGAAAAAGGCTTATTCTATAGTCAATTCAGTTTTCCCTGATAATCTAATCAGTGATTGCCAACGCAGACGTGAAGAAGACCTTCTTGTTTATTTGGCTCTAATTAATTTCAGGAAAATACCAGCCCTTAAAAATTTATCTCTAAGTTTAAAAAATGATATGAAGATATTTTTTGGTAATTATAAAGATGCACGAGAAAGAGGTAAAGAATTACTTTTCCAAGCAGGAAATCCAGAGCTGATTGCGAGTGCTTGTCGTAAATCAAAAATAGGGAAACTATTACCAGAAGATCTTTACATACATAAAGAGTATGTAGATCATTTATCTCCGATTTTAAGGGTTTATGTAGGCTGTGGTAATGCTTTTATTGGTGATATAGAGGAAGCTAATATTATTAAAATTCATATGAATTCAGGGAAAATTTCTTACTTAGAATATGAAGATTTCGATGACAACCCTCATCCAAGGCTATTAAAAACGACTACTGTTATGTTTAAGGAATTGCGGATGAAGGAGATAGATTTTTCTGAAAGAGAGAATCCACCTATACTTCATCGTAAAGAGACTTTAGTCGCAGAAGATTACCCTCATTATGAAAAGTTCAAAAAACTCACGGAGTCTGAAGAAAAAGCAGGACTGTTAGATCATGCTTCTGGAATAGGTTTTAGGCTAAATTGGGAAAAGCGCTTGCAGGAAATGGGTTATACCTTTTCTGATCATGATCTTGTACCATTAAAGTAGAATGGCTCTAAAACCAGTATATTTAGATTATCAAGCTACAACTCCAGTAGATAAAAGGGTTTTAGATGTTATGCTCCCTTATTTTTCTGAGCATTTTGCGAATCCAGCTAGTTCTACTCATATCTATGGTGAAAAAGCTGCTAAGGAACTTGATTATGCAAGAGACTTATTTGCTAGTTTTATAAATGCTAAAAAAAACGAAATCGTTTTTACAAGTGGAGCTACAGAGTCTAATAATTTTGCTCTGAAAGGTCTAGAAAAATTACTGCAAAGAAAAAATAAAACACATATTATTTCTAGTCAAATTGAACATAAGGCTGTTATTGAGCCATTAAAATACCTTCAGGAGAGAGGCTTTGAGCTTACTTTATTAAAGCCAAATCTAGATGGTACTTTAGATTTAGATTTATTACAAGCTAGTCTTAAACCTAATACGGGTTTGATTTCCATAATGCATGCAAATAATGAAACTGGTACTATTAACCCGATTAAACAAATTGGCAAGATTGCAAAAGAAGCTGGGGCTTTGTTCCATTGCGATGCCGCACAAACTTTAGGTAAGTTGAAAATTGATGTTGAGGAATTTAATATTGATCTTTTAGCTACTTCCGCACATAAGATATATGGTCCTAAGGGTATCGGCAGTTTATACATACGTAAAGGTCTAAAATTAGAATCTCTTTTATTAGGAGGCTCTCAAGAAAATGATTTCAGGGCAGGATCCCCCGCCTTACCACTTATTATAGGGTTTGTAGAAGCAGTAAGGATAGCTTATGAGGATATGGAGCAAGAAAATCATCATTTAAAGACACTATCTGATTTTTTTCTTAGTCAATTAACAAATATTTATCCGAAACTTGAATTAAATGGCTGCTCTAAAAATAGATTACCAAATAATCTGAACATAAGCTTTATTGGTATTGAATCAGAGACTTTAATGATGAATTTATGGAATGATTTAGCAGTCTCTAATGGTTCTGCATGTTCGAGTCTCAATTGGTCTTATAGCCATGTTTTACAAGCGATGGGCTTGTCTGTAGATCATTTGAAAAGTGCTGTGAGATTCAGTTTTGGTAGGTTAACTAATAAGTCTGATTTAGAAATAGCGTTAAATCTTTTAGATAAAACTTTTAAGTTATTGATCTAACATTTCATTAATCATTTTTTTAACAGTTAAACCCCAAGACATCCTTAAGTTAATTAACTCATCTCTTTCTTTATCTGATCGGCATTTATCTTCTAAATTCCCCCAAGCAAGAAATAAGAGTTTCAGTACATTATATAAATCTCCTTTTTCTTCTTCTAGGGTTTTAATAAAATGTTCGTATACAGGATGGCTACGATTTATGGCTACTTTAATTTTACCGGCCTTAGGGGCTATATCAAACATGACATGGCTAGCTCTTATTTCTTCAGTAGTGAAAATATATTTAGTATCAGCCTCTAACCATGACGCTAAAATTTCTTTTTTATCTTTTTCTTCTATGTCGCCGTAAATATCATCCACTAAATCTTTACATTCTTTAAATTTTTCACTATCTGTGAGTTTTTGTCCTTCAAGACTACTGAGGCTAAAAGAATCTTCTTGTGAAGTGATTTTTGATGCAGCTTCTATAGCTTTATCTATTTGTTTACTGCTTTGTTTTGCTTTGATACCTTCAGTTTGTTTTTTAATTTCAGCTCTCATTCTCTCTAAGACAGAATTTATTTCATCAGCGATTTCACTGATAATCAGCCTTGGATCATCTTCTTCGCTTAGTAACTCTATTAATTCTGCTTCTGATTTACCCTCTTCGGTGGCTAGTTCTTTGGTACTAAGATTTTTAAATGCAGTAGCAGACTGCTTATTATTAGTTACGCCGAATACTTCATCTAAATCAGGATCAAAGGAAATCTCAATTCCCCACCAGCGTTCTCTCGTATCGTACCTAATCTCAAAGCTACGATTCATTTCTAATTCACGCCCTGCTCTTACTAAAGATATACCTTGGTTTTTAGCACAGTGATTACCGAAGAGAGTGGAGCCAAAATTTCCACCATTTTCTAGAACCCTTTGTCTGACGTAAGAGGCTTTGATTTTCACATTAGTTTTTTTATTTTTATACGATACCTTTATAGAATCCTCCTTAAATAAAATAAAAGGTGCTTCTTTACTAAATTTATAATCAGGGGCTTGTGTATTATTCATTAAATACAAAGGATCATTAGGTTTAACTAAGGTGTTATAAAGAGGGTCTTGATTGCCCTGTAAATAAGCAGCCATGCGGATTTGACACCTAGCATCATTTATGAAGTATCGATACATTCTTCCGACGATAAATGCTGTATTTTCAAAAAAAGCTTTGTGACGTTTCCACTTTAAACGCTCAAGTTTGCTCCAAATAACTAAAGTGCCGCTATCTAGAATTTTACTCTCAATTTTTTTAGTCCATTCCTCAGGTAAAGCATTAACTAATTGAGGTGCAGGTACATTCTCGTAGCCCTGCTCAGCGATTTCATCTAAGTCTAAATAGGTGTGGAAGATATTACCATCTTGCCAAGAATATACATCAACTCTGTCGCATTGAGAGATAGAAGCATTTGGTAAGCCCATACCAAATTTCCCCATCCCCTCACTAGCTCCTTTTCGTGTTCCTTGACCAAAAGCTAAAGCCATTGCTAACGTCTCTGCTGACATACCTGACGCATCATCATAAACAGCAATTTTTTCTATCTTACTGCTCTGACGGTCACGAAGCAGGTTATCTTTTTCCAGGCATATTACTTCTACATTAGTTGTGCGATTAAGTCCTTCACCTGCCTGAATACTATTATCAATTAATTCAGCAAGTGCATGTGCAGCATCCTTGTAGCCACTGTCTTTCATGGAATCAAGTACCATGCGAATGTCGAAAATCTTGTAACCTTTTTCTAATGTTTTGCTCATATTAATACTCCTTCTTTAGTATCCCAATCTTTTTCCCAATGTTGATAAGCCTTAGCTAAATTTTTAAAACCAGGTATTGCATCATCAATTACGGTATATATTTCAGAAGACAAGTTGCCACCTACTTTTATTCCTCTAGAGGCTCTTCCAACCATTTGGCTATATAAGGTTAAAGATTTTGTTGGTCTTGCTATAATCGCTACATTGGTTTGAGGATCATCAAAACCAGTTGTTAAGACACCAAAATTGATAATTACTTTAATCAGATTTTCCTTATACTCTTTAATAGTTTTTTGTCTGAGATTATTATTTATTTTTGAACTAACAATACCTACAGGAATGTTTTTGTATTTTAGTAATGCATAAAGCCCTTGTGCATGAGCGACAGAGCAAGCAAATACGATGATTTTTTTATTTTCTAAAACCTTATCTAGAATTATGCTTATAAGATGAAGATTCCTCTGAGTGTCCTTACTTAATTTTTCTAAAATATAGCTAGGTATTTCATTTTGATCTTCTATATTGGCTAAATCTTCTTTTGTTAAGTAATTCGCACCATTATTAATATCATGGTATTTGACTTTAGATAAATATCCCTCTACTTGCAAGTATTCAATAGGGTTTGGATAGTTTTTGATTTCAAGACCGACTTTTTGATAATTAAAAAAAGCAGCTAATTTATCATTCTCACTTTCGTCATAAGTAGATCGTCCTGGAGTGGCTGACAGACCTATAACTCGTGCGTTTGAGATGATATTAATTAACTCTACGATATCGGAGTAAGTAGGAGCTATAACCTTATGTGCTTCATCAAAAATAATTAGAGAACATCTTCTCGCAAAATTAAGTTTATTTTCTTGGCTTTGGTCAAATTTGCTGCGTAGCTTTGCGAGTCCAGCTACAAGAAAGCCACTTTTGATTTCGTTTAAATCTAGGCTATAAGAGCTGTATAGCCTAAAAAGGTTTATAGGTGATGAACCTAAGAATGACCATGCTTTAGTAAACTCTTCACAAGCTTGATCGCAGAGTTCTTCGGTGTCGGCTAACCAAATAATCAATTGATTAGATCGATTAGAAAAAGAGTTTCTTAAATAATTGCAAATGATATTCATAGCAGTTCTTGTTTTCCCTGCTCCTGTCGGCATATGAAGAAGAACCCTTTTTTCTGTCTTTGAAATTTCTTCTATTTTCTTGATTACCTCTTCTTGATGGGGAAATAAAGAATATGAAGCTTTGATTACTTCTTGTGCTTGAACTTCTTCACCTTTATTCTCAGAGTCTAAAGTATTTTCATTATCGGTATAATCTAATTCAAAAAATTTGTATAAAGTCTGTTTATCGCTATCGCTAGAGAATCTAAATTTAGAAATACTATCCCAGAGATTGATCTGAGGCTCTTGGATAATATTCAGACTCTGAGCTAGTTTACTTATTTCTTCTTCATTTAAAGCATCTATGATTATTTTTCTTTTAGGCTTATCATTTATTAAATCTTCAAGAGGATAAATTTCACAAAGAATTTTTACGAGTTCCTTTTTACTAAGAGTGCTGTACTGAGCATGGATGATTTCAAAAACAGAGGAATCTATCAAAGATTGAATATCAAATAAGCCTAACCGACAAATTACTTTAAAAAATAAAGAGTCTTCTAACATCCGTATGTATATTTTAAACTAAAATTTTCTTTAAGAAATTTTTATTTAAAGGTGCAGAATGTGGAGTAAGAGATAATCTTTTCATCTTGCAACTTAAAAGCCTAAAGCTTATTTAGAAACCTTTTTTAACCGCTAATATTTAACCTATAATAAGGGTATAATCACATTAACAGCTAATATGTTATCCCTTGACATACCCTCTGAAATTCTTCTAATTATAGCGAAGCAAGCTCGCGAGCTTAGATTAGAAAAGAATTTAACTCAAGAAGGTTTAGCTAAGCGTTCTGGAGTGAGTTTAGCGAGTATTAAAAGATTTGAGCGTTTAGGTAAAATATCTTTAGAGTCTTTACTGGAGATAGCTTTAGTCTTAGGGGTTTTAGATGAATTTAAGTTACTTTTTAGGAAGCTTGAAAAACCACTTAGTATGGCTGAATTACTAAAAGAGCCTAAGAAAAGAAAGCGAGGGAGCATATTATAATCAACAAGTATAAGCAGCCCTTTTATACAACATTCTGGTAGTCTAACTTCTGGATAAATTTATTATAATATTGATAGTTTTTTGATTCATAACTTAAGCGACCAGCAATAATAGAATTAGAGACTTTATATTTTTTTGCTACTTTTTCTATTTCAGCACGGCTTAATTTTTTATTATGTAACGCCTCATCAAACTCAGGCAGTAAAAGATTTCCAGCAAATAAGTCAGCTTCTTGTTCTTCTTTTGAGTCGTGTTTATCTTCAAGATCGATAAAAGTCTTTGAGCTACCGTGTTTTAAGATATGCCCTATTTCATGAAATAAATTAAACCAGAATTTATCAGCACTTTGATTAGTAGTTTTTAGAATAATAAATGCTTTATCTGTTTTTACCCATTGTGTTGCTCCCTGAGTATAAGTCTTTTTCAGGTAAGGTGCACAGACTAAGACGACTCCACAATCAGCTAATATCTTTTCAATTCTAGGTAGAAATTTTAGAGGTTCATCAAGAGTGGAAAGAGCCTTAATCTCTTCTAAGCGTTTTTTTAACTGCTTTTCATTAAATTCAAGAGTCTCAGTTCTTTGTGCTTTAAGCTGCCCTAAGCGTAACCAAGCTGCTATATTATTGTGATTAATATTTTTCCCGTTATATTTTCGATATGCTGCTGATAAATTTGAGTCCTGGACAAGGCTTAAAGATACAGTTCCAAAGAAAGACAGTAAAGCTGAAACTATGTCAGAGAAAGAACTCTTTTTCCACTGAATCGCTGGAAGTACTCCAATTCTTGTAAGTTCTTTAAAAGTCTCTTTAAATTCAGGTAATAATTTGATTTCTTTTTCTAGATGACTATCTGCTTCTATTCTGGCTGTGGCTTCATCATAATTTCTTTGGTATGCAAGCCAGAATGAAGCTTTCAGACCTAGTACCTTTTCAAACTTTAGTGCCGTCTCTGGACTTATTGAAGCCTTTTTATTAATAATTTCATTTATATGTTTTTTAGTTAAACCACTTCTGGCAGCTAATTCTACTTGAGAAATCCCTAAATAGTTTAACTCATCTTCTAGTGTTGAGCCCGGGTGAATTGCGTAATT
This sequence comes from Cyanobacteria bacterium REEB446, assembly GCA_018970325.1. GTDB lineage: Bacteria > Cyanobacteriota > Vampirovibrionia > LMEP-6097 > LMEP-6097 > LMEP-6097. The sequence continues at coordinate 38,667 of JAGWWP010000008.1, forward strand.
GGAGTGGTATGTTCTTTCTTGATTCATGATTTTTCCTTTGAGACTGAGGCTAAGAATGGATTTCTGCTATTTCGTCTATCCTAATGATTTTGATGGTGCTCCTGTCTTCTAGTTTACAGTCGCCTTCAGCAAAGAAAAGTAATCTGAGAGGATGTTTATGCTTTAGAATATCGACCGAGAATTTACCCATTTGAGTAGGTTTGTGAGGGTGGGTTCTAGCACTTTTGGGCATATCATCTAAACTTTCTGCCGCATCTAATTCACTTATTCTCTGCATAATTTTTTCAGCAGCTTGTCCTCCATATTTTTTTCTTAATGCCGAGAAATCAGTTAATATTTTTTCTAACTGTCGGTTTTTATATAATATTTGCATTCCCTGTTTGAAATTTTATTAACTAATTAGGTTAATTTTTATTATAACTAATTTATCGGAGGTGTGTGAAAATTGTTAACCTGATCGGTGTATTTTGCTGGCAATACTGGAGCGTTTAAAAATCATAGTGGAAAATATCTACCTCTTTTGCTGCGATTAAGCGGCTTAATTTTTCAAGTTCTTCTCTGTCTATGAGATCTGTATTTTCAATTAAGTTCTTTATATCTTCTTGCAGCCAATCATTATTCCAGAGCTTCGTAGATACTTTTGTGTCTCTGATTAGCTGGCATAGAGCTCCTTCATATACAATCTCTGGATTTGTTTTAATAGTTAATCTCTGTAACCAGAGATTCAGATATTCAGTATTGGGTAAAGTATTAAACTTTTTTTGTATTTTTTTCATAAATTCTATTCTTGATTCTGAATCTAGAGAATTAAGTAGATGACTTAGAATAGCTGATGCTGCTGGATAAATTCTAGGGTTGTGATAAGCAAGATCAACAACAATGCTTATTAATACCTTGGCTTTTTTGTCATCTATTGTTTTATTTTCTATTCTCTTTCATACTTTTTCAGCTTCTCTATTATTAATTTCCAATTTTCTTTCTTGGTGATTTCCTGAACTAGTGACACATAGAGAACAGGGTGTATTAATTGTAAAAGCCTCCAAGCATATTCTCCATCTTTGTTCGTAAGTAATTTATAATTGACGTCATCATAATCACTTGGTGTTGGTGTCTTAAGTCTAAAATTATTTTTGTTTGTTTTTTTAGATAATTCTTTGAGTAAATCTGAGAAGTTGAAATAAGGTGGTAGTCCTTTGAAGTAGTTTTGGGGATTAAGAAAATATTTCCTAGCTTCTTGAGCTTCTAAATCAATAATTGACTGCTTGAGGGGCGTTTTTGCTGTTTCTGAATTTTTTGCTTTTTGAGTTTCTATATCCAAAAACATGACAACCCTTTAAACCTCAATAATCTCAAGAATCTTCTTCAAAGCCTCTAACTTAGCCTCAGTCTCCATAAACGCTGATTTCATCACTATATAAGACTGTGAATTTTTCGCTCCCCCAAAGGAACCTGGTTTAAAGGCTGTTTTAGATTGAACATGCGGTGGTAACTGACGCTGTACCATTAGCCACTTCTGTAATCTTAAATTAGCAAAGATCTTGAGTTCGCCCTGTTCTTCAGAGATACTAGCGATCTGTTTTTTATTAGCAAGTAGTTTAATGTTACTAATCTCAATAAGATTTTTAGCTTCAGGTGGCAGTCTACCAAAGCGATCTGACCATTCAACAATTATATTATTTAAATCTTCTTCATTATCGATTATAGATAAACGTTTATACTCATTCATACGCTGATGTTCATCGTCTATCCAAGTCTGCGGGAAGAATGCACTGATCTTCATATCAATGATACAAGAATTTTCATATTCTTCCATTTCAGATTTTTCACCCTTAACTTCTGAAATAGCGTCACTGAGCATCTTGAAGTAAAGGCTAGCACCAACTGCGACCATGTGACCATGCTGCTCGCCACCGAAGACATTCCCTACACCTCTAATTTCCATGTCTCTGAGAGCTACTTGATAGCCAGAGCCTAAATTATTAAGTTCTTTTATGGCTTTTAATCTCTGTCTTGCAGTCTCTGAAATGTCGGCAGCTGAGTTATAGAGCAAATAAGCATAAGCCTGTGTATCAGATCTACCTACTCTACCGCGAAGCTGATAAAGCTGTGACAGACCGAAGGTGTTCGCATGGTTAATAATAATAGTATTAGCGTCACTGATATCCAAGCCAGTCTCTATAATCGTCGTGCAGACTAAAACATGGAACTCGCTGCTAATAAAGGCGAACATAGTATCTTCTAATTCCTGCGGCTTCATCTGACCGTGAGCCACTCTTACAGAAGCTTCAGGGACTAATTCTGAGATCTCGAAAGCTAACTGCTGTATAGTTTCTACTCGATTATGCAAGAAGAATATTTTTCCGCCTCTCTCGATTTCATGCAGAATAGCGTTTCTGACTACTGAAGATTTATATTCACCGACAAAGGTTTTTACTGGGAGTCTATTCGTCGGAGCTGTCGCGATTAAGCTTATATCTTTAATTCCCGAAAGTGACATGTGTAATGTTCTCGGAATCGGTGTCGCTGACATGGATATGACATCTAAGTCTTTTCTTAATTCTTTTAATTTTTCTTTATGGCTAACGCCGAAACGCTGTTCCTCATCGATAATGAGTAAGCCTAAATCTTTAAACTGAATATCTTTCTGTAAAAGCCTGTGTGTGCCGATAACTAGGTCACACTCCCCAGTTTTTAAAGCTCTGATAGTTTCTTTCTGCTCTTTAGCAGATTTAAACCTAGATAGTAAGCCCATCTTAATAGGATAAGGGGCGTAGCGATCACGCATGACATTGAAATGCTGCTGAGCTAAGACTGTGGTCGGAACCAGCACTGCAACTTGTTTTCCTTCCATAATAACTTTAAAAATAGCCCTGATAATAACTTCTGTTTTACCAAAGCCTGCATCGCCGCAGATAAGCCTATCCATTAGCTTCTCTGATTCCATGTCTGATTTGACGTTTACTATCGCTTTAAGCTGGTCTACTGTTTCATCGTAAGGGAAAGCATCTTCCATTTCTAGCTGCCAAGGAGTATCAGGTTGATAGATGTGACCCGTCTGTTGAGCACGCCTAGCATAGAGTGCGACCAGATCTTGGGCGATTTTTTTAACTGATTTACGAACTTTCTTTTTCGTGCGGGTCCATTCATTACCACCGAGTTTAGAGAGTTTAGGTTTAATATCCCCAGCTAAATCAAATCGGGATAAGAGATTTACTTGATCTACAGGAATTAGGACTCTCGCTTCACCAGCATATTCTACAGCTAGATATTCTTGTTTCCCTATGCCACTGAGTTCTATAATTTCAGTGCCGCGATATATACCTAGACCGTGCTTGAAATGAATAACGTAGTCATCTCTGTTTAAGTCTGCGATATCAGTATAGGCATTTTTTCTTTTCTGCTTTTCTTGTTCTAATTCTTTATCGGTCTTCTGATTTTTCTGCTTAGCTACTGCCTGACGGCTTCTCCCGAATAATTCACGATCAGTAAGAATCACTAGGTCAAAGCTAGGTATCTTACAGCCTTCTTCTAGACCATCTCTTAGTACTATGACTAAAGACTTAGGTAAATCATCTAGATCTTGATTCGAGTTTAGATAGAGGCATTGAATATCCCACTCTTTAAGAATCCCTATAACCCTCTGTGGCTGTTCAGAGAATATAACTATCTTTTTATCAGCCCTAACATTCTCTTTAATAAAAGCGGTGAAGTCCTCGACCTTACTTGCGAAGCGTTCTGCTGGGTAGGACAGTATTTCTAGGCTTAATGAATCTGAGTCATTAGTTAATTCTTCAACGTTCTGTATATATAGTCTTTTGGGAAAAGCTTTAATTTCTTCTGCGACAGTCTTCCAGTCTTTAAAAAGATTAGTCTCTATTGGAATTAGTTTACCTAAGCTAACTCCGTCTTTATACTGTTCTTTAATTTTCTCTTGCCACTGTTCGTTCTGTAGGAGTAAATCCTGCCATTCATCGAAAATTAAATGCACCTGATCTTTAGCTGGAAGATACTCGAAAAGAGAGCTAGAACCCTGACCTAGAAAAGATTTATAATATTCCACCCCCTCCCAGTAAAGAGCGTCTTTTATGGGGGCGGTGCTGTCTGGATTTTCTTGAATCTGACTAGCTAAGGATAGTTCTAAACCTTCTTTGGTTTCTTGTTCTAGGCTAGCACTATATTCTTTAACTCTTGTTAAAATCTTTTGTTCTAAACCATCATCCTCGCTGCGAATTATAGAAAAACGTGGGTGAATGGTGAGGGTTTCTACTTTCTGGATAGATCTCTGTGAATGAACTGAAAAAGTTCTGATACTTTCTATATCATCGCCGAAAAATTCTATACGTGTAGGCTCACCCTGTAGTGGATAAATATCTAGAATATCTCCTCTGTGACTGAACTGACCGCGGTTTTCCACCATAAACTGCTTAGAATAACCCAGCTTTATCAGTCTGCGAGCGATTTCCAGTGGATCAGTTTTAAGCTTTGGATTTATGATCAGAGAGTTCTTTTCTAGTAAAGCCTTCTCTATATACATCTGTGTAAAGGCTTTAAAAGTAATTACTGTAAGGGATTTACTATCTTTTTCTTGCCATTTAGAAAAAACCTGATACTGTGAACTCGTTACAGAAACATCTGAATTTATCTGATCATAAGGTGAAATTTCCTGACACGGGAAATTACTTACTGAAAAGCTTTCACCAAGTAGGTTTTTAATTTCTCTATAGTAAGTAAGAGCTTCATGGTGATTATTGACGATAAATATCAGGTGCTTATTTAGGCGTTTGAAAATATTAGCGAGTATAAAGCTTTTCGCAGAGTTAGTTAGACCATGTACTATAAGTTCATTCTTACTGGTCAGCTCATGATAAAGAGTATTAAAATTATTATCTTTTTGAATTAAATCTAAGAGCAAGTTACATTTACCTATATTTGATTAGCGACGACGATTAACTCAGGTCTTTTACCAATCTGCTGTTTGATAACTTTATCCATTAAATTTTTGATAATGTTTTCACATTCATCTAATGTAGCAGAAGGCTTTCCTGTAAATAGATTCTCTACGGCTTCCGCTATAGGCTGAGTGTTAAACATGCAGAAAGCTCTCCATTCTTTGTTTTTAGAGAAAGTGCAAGCTTTAGCTGAAAACACTGGTCCTGAGACGATTTTTTTATTTTTATTTATAGAGAAGCTGATTATGACCACGCCTTCGCGGGAAATAACGTCTCGGGATTTAATTATATGATCTTCTAATTCATAGTGATCTAAAGTGCTGTACAGCACTTCTTCATATTTAATCTGTTCTATGACTTTAACTATATTATTATCAGCGAACTCTACGAGATCTCCGTTATCTAAAATTAATATAGAACCAGGGTCAAAACCGGTTTCTACTGCTAATTTGGCATGTTTAACGAGCTGCCTCGTCTCGCCTAGAGCAGGGATGAAGTAGCGAGGCTTGACTACGTTAAACATGAATTTTAATTCTTCAGTTAAAGCATAGGATTCTACATGCACTGAAGCATTTTTACCACCGATGATCTGAACATCTTTTAGAAAACACTGATCCGAGATTTGGGCCATGATGCGCACTGTGCCTGCTGGTAAGTCACCACTATTAATTACGACATCGCCTTCTCTTAAAATGAATTCTACGCTTTTATTGAAAGCTACTAATTCTAAGCCTTCTAGTGCTAGATCTTCTGCTGAGCTAGTGAGGATAAGTATTTCAGAGTCTTTATAGTTACCTATCTCACTAATACTAATAAGCAGCTCTTCATCGAAACTGAGAAGACCGCTCTCTCTACCAGCATTGATGGCTTTTCTGATATTTCTGTGTAGTAGAGCTACTTTCCTGTTAAATTCCTTAGCTAAATTCAAGAAAAACTGAATTCTAGTGAAATTTGAATCGTAGGTGTTAATCAGTATTCGCTTAGAATTGTTCTGGGAGAATATTCGCTTAAAATTAGACACTAATTCTAATTCAGAAAGAGAGTAACCAGAAGTTTCTACATTCGTGGAGCAGCCGATGTATAGATCTATTGCCTTGCCAAATTCAGTCTGGTTCGGCATAGCCGCAAGCATGCCAGCTATATCAGTTTTCTCGCCATAAAGAGGGGTTTGATCTATTTTAAAACTGCCCGAATAAAAAATCTTTTTCTTATGAGCTTCTATCAGTAGTGCATAGTTATCAGCATTCGGGCTAGTTATAAAGAAAGGTCTAACAGTAAATGGCGCTAAATCTAAAGCCACACGGCTTTCTAGTTTATGCCAAGAAATTTTACTTACAGTGTCTGGATTTAATTCCAGTTTTACTAATTCTAAAGCGATCTGCGGACCATAGACATTTTTAATTTCTAAGCTGCATATTAACTGGTGAGCTCCCCCGCAGTGACGATAGTTAGGAGAACTTAATATTAATGCTTTAATGCGATCTTTTTTATTTTTAAGATAGTTAAAATCAGCGATAGCATAGTCTATACCCGGATTATCATGACCATAATGTCTTAACCCTGCATCGATAATAATATATTCAGAGTTTTTAGGTTCCTTGTCATCGTATGACTCGAAGACGAACATGTTTTTACCAAGCTCATGTAAACCGCCGAGAGCCAGCATTCTCAGGGTTCTACCATCTCCACGTATAAACTCTCGTGCCATTTCATTTACAGAAGGTTTAGGTGCAAGTCCATTTTTGGCAAGAGGCTGTCTATCACTGTGATTAGCATTAGAAGGGTTATTAGGATATGTGTTATTAGGCATCTTTAAAATAAGATTTTAGGCTGGGCAGAGTTCACTTTCTTTAAGAATTTCTTGATACGCTTTAATGGCTGCTCCAGCATCGCATTTATGTCCTAGCTTAATCAGAACCGCTTCAAGAGCTGTTAAGCCCGTTAAAATATCTCTCTCTGAAACGAAACCAAGATGCCCCATTCTAAAAATTTTATCAAGGAGTTCTTTCTGACCGTTCGCTACTACTATATTCCAGTCGTTTTTAAAAGCTGCTCTAATAGCTGCTACCGCAATATTTTTTGGAGGATAAATAGCTGTAATCGCCGCAGAAGCAGTCTCATCTTCAGTAAGTAATTTAAGGTTAAGTGCTTTAATACCAGTTCTTAAAATATCTCTAAGACGCTTATGCCTAGCCGTGATTTGATCTATACCCTCTGCCATCATCATATCTAAAGCTACATTCAGAGCTATTACTAGGCTTACGTTAGGCGTCCAAGGAGTAGTATTGTCAGCTAAGGCTTTCTTTGCTTGATTCCAACAGAAATAATAACCAGGCTGCTTACATACAGCTTTAGCTGCCATCGCTTTATCTGAAACGAAAATAAAACTCAGACCTGGAGGAACCATAAAGCCTTTCTGTGAACCAGAAACTAAAACATCTATACCAAGCTCATCAGTATTCAGTTCCATGCAGCCAAGACTAGTAACGGCATCTACCATAACTAAAGCGCCATGCTCTTTTATTAATGGAATTAAAGCTTTTAAATTATTCGCTGTACCAGTAGAAGTCTCAGAGTGAGTTAAAGTTACAGCTTTAATTTTACGCTCCGTATCTGCCGCTAATTTAGCTTCTAAATCTTTAGGGTCTATAGCTTTCCCCATCTCTGCTTTAATGATCTCTAGATCTGCACCATATAATTTAGCTATATCTGCGAATCTCTGTCCGAAAACCCCTATAACTAAGCTGAGAACTTTATCTCCCGCATTAATAGTATTAGAAATCGCGGCTTCCATAGCACCAGTGCCACTTGCAGTATAAATAAAAACGTCGTTTTGGGTTTTAGCCACAGCCTTAAGTTTTTCATTCACTGAAGAGAATATTTTAGAAAATTCTTTAGATCTATGCCCGATAGGATGCTTGGCTAGTGCTAAAAGCACAGACTCTGGTACTGGAGTGGGACCAGGTATCATTAAGAAGTCTTTATCTTGCATAAATTTCTATTATAGCAGCAGCTTAATATATTAATCTGCACGCTTCATAACAAGTGCACTCGCATAATAATTAGTGCAAGCGTATCGCTTTTTTATAAATTTGCGAAGTGAAATCTTACGGCAATGTAAAATGTTTTCAATGCTAAAAACTATAGATTTTGCACAAGAGTTAAGGATTAGGATAGCTGATCCGAGAATCTTTTTAAATGAGTTTTTCGGCTATATGTCTTTTATAACAGGTTTAGTGACAGCGCTTCTGCTTATTTTCAACTTCACTTTTGCTTATACTGTTTCTAATCAAATACTCTTACTCTCCTGCGCCCTGCAGAATCTTCCTTTACTAATGGTTTACATCCCTCAGCATCGAGTGCTGTTAACCACTGGCATTTTAGGGATTATAGTTACGAATTATTTCGCCACTAACCCTATCGGTAATGCTTTTAGAGAGGGGCTTTTCGTCGGTTTTATTAAAGTAGATTATAGCTATGAAGCTCTAGTAAAGTACCATCCTGAAAAATATAAACACGAAAAAGAGCTGTTAGGTGGTGGGAAGCTTTTAAAAAATTTACTTCCTTATTTAAGAGTTATTACAGAAGAAATCTTTAAGCGTTCATTAGAAATGCTGTCTTTAATAAAGGCAGGCAAGTGGAATGCTTTTATAGATGATGCTATTAGATCCCAGTTTTTTTCAAGCTTACTTAGAATAATTAGTGCTATGCCTTTATTTATTATTGCTGGCTTTGAAGTAGCTGCTTATTATGGATTATTTTTTAAAACCCTTGAATATGATTCTATTGCAGCGATAGTAACGACTCTGTCGATCAGAGCTTTAGCTTTTTCTAGTTTTTTAGACGGACTTTCTAAAATCGCCTTCGGCTTTATGCGAGAGAGTTTTATGATGAAATTAGGTGGTGTAATATTCGCCTGCGCGCAGCTTTACCTAGTCTTTATGGGTGAAGATAGCCTCAGATTGGTTATACCTCTTTCTCTGTCAGGATTAGCAGCCTATCCGATAGTGGAAGGGGAAAGGCTTAGGAAGCTTGCGCTAGGGCGATGATTGTAAATTACTTTAACTCTAATTGTCTAGAAGGGTTAACATTCTTACGGCATTTCTCCGATCTTCTGGTGTCGCTTTGTTATTGTTGATCATGTCCCCAACAATTTTGTGTTGAACCTCTTGTTTTAGAACCTGATCACTTGTAGGTTCTGGTTTATTTTTAAGAACAGCTTCACGATCCTTGTTGAACTCGACATTATGGGTCGCACCAAAAGCTTTCTGAGCGTATGAAGCTGCCTTAGTTTGTTCTATTGGTACTGATGGGCTTGACATTATTTTCCTCCTGCGAACTTAATCACTTATCTTGAATATGATAATAACAAGAAATCTAGAAGAGGATACTGTCCCAGTAAAGCTTTCATCTTGATTTAAAAGTTTAGATTCTTTTTAATCTTTAACATTTCTTTTGTTTATTATTTTATTCTGCTCGTGCTATTTAGAGTCAGATAATACTAATTTCATTTACTCGATGAGAGCTTCTATTGGAAAGAAATTCTTAACCGCCCACAGCTGGTACATCCATTTCAGTACCGACTGTCTCCATGACCTGAATATTAAAATCAGATGAAAGTTCGGCGTAGCTAAGTATGTGTACGTGTGAATCGAACTGTTCTATTAATCTAAATAGGGGTAAACGCAGTGAGGGACCGCAGATTAATACTGGTCTTCTTTCCGCTTGTTCTAGAATACGCCTAGAGGCATGAGAAATCATGGTTACTAAATTCTGTATCTGCTTAGGATCTAATATTAGAACTGTCGCATCATCGACTTTCTGTAGAGCTTGCTCTAGTTTGTTTTCCCAGCTAGGATGGAAGGCCATGGCTGGCAGCTGCCTATCTGGTGTGGCAAACTCTAAGCAGATCTGCCTGCCGAGTGTGACTCTAAGTTTCTCTGAAAGTGCGTCTGGATCTTTAATGGAGACGCTTAAATCTTCAAGTTTTTCTAGAATATAGTGAATATCTCGGATAGAGACTCTTTCCTTAAGTAAATTAACGAAGACTCTTCTTAAATCACCTAAAGAAATAGCACCGGGTACTAAATTGTCGACTAACTGTTCATCAGTATGCTTAACTTGGTCAAGAACTCTTCTTACATCAGATTTTTCAAGCAGGTCATCTATATTACGCCTGACGACTTCAGCTAGGTGAGCGGTTATTACCCTTACGGCTGGTGCTGCTGGCTTATCCCAGTCTATCTGTTCTAAATAATCAGGGTCTACCCAGTAAGCTCCTTCTTGTAAAGCTGGTTCCCAGCCTTGAATAGAGCCAGGTGGTGGCTCAGAATAAATATTATCCCAGTCTTCACGCAGGATAAGCATTTTATCTGGATAAATCTCAGCACTAGCTACTGTCGTATCACGTATGATAATCCTGTATTCATTTGCAGATAAACTTGGTGCATCCATTATCCTTACAGAAGGCAGTATGTAACCTAAGTTTAAAGTAAGCTGGTGTCTTAAACTTGCTACCTCTGGCACGAGAGTACCATTCTTAGCGGGGTCTGCGATGTCTAGTAAATCAGCACCTACCCAGATAGCTAATTTATCTACTTCTAATAAAGAGTACATCATCTCTGGAGTTGCACGTGGCGCACCACTTTGATCGACATTTTCATTAAGCTCAACGCTAGTATCTACGTCATCATCTTCATCAGGCTTCTCAAGTTTCTTCGCAAAATTATAAGAAAGATATGCAAGAACACCGGCCATGATGAACATCGAAATCTTAGGCATACCAGGTAGAATCCCGAGTATAACGAGTAGCGCAGAGCCGATAGCAAAAGCACTTGGTTTTTTCATTAACTGATTCGCTAAATCCTGACCAAAGGAATCAGCGTTAGAACCAGCACGGGTAACGATAATACCTGTTGCAATAGAAAGGATAAGAGCAGGAATGGTAGCAGAGATCGCATCACCGATGGTTAAGATGATGTATTTTTGAGCTGCTTCCTCGAAGCCTAAGCCCTTCTGCATCATGCCGATGGATAAACCCGCTACTACGTTAATAATAGTGATGATAATACTTGCCATCGAATCACCTTTAACAAACTTAGAAGCACCATCCATAGATCCGAAGAAAGCTGATTCGCGCTCTACGTCTCTACGTTTTTCTTTGGCTTGTTCACTAGTAATGAGACCTGCGTTAAAATCGGCATCTATGCTCATCTGTTTACCAGGCATCGCATCTAAAGTGAATCTAGCTGATACCTCTGCGACACGTTCAGCACCTTTCGTAATAACCATGAAGTTAACTACCGTAATAATGACGAAGATAATTACCCCGACGACTATATTACCGCCAGCTACGAATAAGCCCATCGCTTCGATTAACTCTCCAGCATCACCATGTAAAAGAATAGATCTAGTACTTGAAATATTCAGTGATAGGCGAAACATCGTAGTTAAAAGTAGAAAAGTTGGTAAACTCGCGAAGTCTAAAGGTTTTGAAATATATAGTGAAATCCCTATCGCAAGTACTGAAAATGTAATATTTAAAGAGATAAGAATATCTAAAAGAATGGGCGGCAAAGGGATAATAATAATCAGGATAATCCCGAAGATTACCAAACCGACCAGTATTTCACTGATGTTGAATTTACCCATTCTTTGAATCTGTATTCACTTGTGTACTAAATGTGTTCCCATCTTATGGGGAATAGCAGCATTTTAATACCCAAGAATCCACTAAATAACGCAAAATAGCAGCATTATTAAGTGCCTCCTTCATATAAGTAAATATATGCTATCCTCTATGATTTGGTTAAGAAATGAAACTTGAGATAATAAAAAATTCCAAAATCTGGTTTATCCTATCAGGATCACTGATATTAACTAGTTTTATCTTTATAATTTTCTCCTTCGCTAAATTTTCCAGTCCTGTAAAACTAGGTTTAGATTTTACGGGTGGCAGTAAGATCGAATATGTTTTTCAAACAAAAACACTTAAAGATCAAAATATTTCATCTGAATCTATTCAGCAAGTTTTAAGTGAAGTTGGCTTAAATAATAGTACTGTTCAAGTCGCTCCCCAAAAAGAAGTCATTGAGTTGATTCTGCGTACTAAAGCCGTTTCTGATGATCCAGTGCTAGATAAATTTAACCATCTTCTAGAAGTTAAATTCGGAGTTTTTTCTATTAATTCAATAGAAACAGTAAGCCCAATTATCGGACCAGAATTATTTTCAAGCGCTATAACCTCTCTCATCATTACTATCTTAGGTATAGTCATTTATATTTCGACTAGATTTACAAGAGATTATGCTTTTTCTGCGATTATCGCTCTAATACATGATGTATTTATCGCAGTTGGTTTATTTGCCTTTCTTGGTATATTCTTTGGAATTGAGGTAGATAGTTTATTTATTACTGCCTTATTAACTATTTTTGGATTTTCTGTCCACGATACTATCGTGGTTTTCGATAGAATACGTGAAAATCAGAAACTACAGAGTAAAGCTTTTGATTTTGTTGCAGTTACAGAACTTAGCATTAATCAAGTTTTCCAGAGAAGTTTAAACACTTCTTTAACGGTACTTACAGTGCTTGCTGTGCTGTTTTTCTTTGGTGGCTCTAGTACGACTCTTTTTGCAGGAGCTTTGTTCTTTGGGCTATTTATAGGTACTTACAGCAGTCTTTTCGTGGCGAGTCCTATTCTAGTTAAGCTTAAAAACAGGTAAATTTTTAAATATCGAGCATAGGTCTTGGTACTGTTGTCGAACGTGCTGTAACGCAGAAAATGAACTTGTGCAGCGGTCTCCAGCACATAAAAAAAACGAGGTAAAACTCTCGTCCTACCTCGGTTAAAATCATCCCTCAGATAAAATGTTTATCTTTCTGCTGCAACTAGATCTCTGTCTAGAGACATCGCAAATGAGCCAGTAGCCTCTTCGATGTTACCACCAAGCTTATACTGCCTAGCCCATTGTTCTAAAACCTCAGCTTGGCTTACGTTTCTTTCCTGAGCAATACCCTTAATAATTATTAATGCTTCAGGACTTAGGCGAAAAGATACCATTGTTTTGGCTTCGCCGTATCTTGGCTTAGGACCTGTTTTTTTCTTACTTACTGTTTCTATCATTTAGATTCCCCTAATATTTCGTCTTAACTAGATGTTGATATATTTACACGTTATACATTAATGTTCAGTTAAGACAAAATAAATTGTGTATCACTTAATTAAGAATCATAATACAGGACTAGGATATTGTAAAGGCTTATTTCTGAAAAATTTATTTTTTATTCTGATTTACAAGGTTTTGAATGACATTCAGGATTTTAGCTCTAAATTCTCGAAGACTCGAATTATTCGAAATTACGATATCTGATTTAGAGATCTTTTCTTCTTGAGACATCTGAGAATTAATTCTATTTAGTATTTCTTCTTCACCCATTTCTGGATTACGCTTTTTTAGCCTCTCTATTTGCACGGATTTATCTACTTGAATGAAAACTATAGAGTCAAATCTCTTTTCTAAATGTGCCTCAAAGAGCAGAGGAACATCATTTACCAAGATAGGTGAGTTTGCATTTTCTTTCACCCATTCTTTAAGTTTCTCTTCGACTAAGGGGTGAACCTTATCTTCTAGGAGCTTTCGCTTAGCTTTCTGTTCGTTTTTTTCACCAAAAATCTGTCCAGCAATGATTTTTCTATCCAAAGAACCATATTCCTTGATTAAAAATTCTTGTAAATCTTTGTCAGAATTATATAGCTTATGAACTATGGCATCACTGCTTATGGAAGGTATTCCTTCTTCTTCGAAAAAACGAGCAGCTGTAGATTTACCAGAACCGATATTACCTGTCAGTCCTATTAAGTGTGGTTTTTTAGCTAAGTCCGAAGTTAAGAATGACACTGATTAAGGTTTAATTTTAATTCTTCTGTGCTGTAAACACTGATAATCTGATCATTAATTACAAATTTATTTTGCCACCATTCTGTAAACGCTTCTACTACTTCATTATCGAATTGAGTGCCTGCACATCTTTTAAGCTCAGCCATAGCCTCTTCAGGGCTCTTAGCAGGGGTATAAATTCGGTTAGTGGTCATCGCATCGTAAGAATCAACTACGCAAGTAATTTTTGCGATTAAGGGTATATCCTCCCCTGCAAGGCCATGTGGATAACCTTTGCCGTCTATCCTCTCATGATGAAATAAAACAGGCTCTAAGCAGTGTTTAAGTGAATCAGATTGACTGATAATATCTGCACCTAAAACTACATGGGTTTTCATGATTCTAAATTCATCCATGGTTAAGGAGGCTGGTTTTAGAAGTATTGCGTCACGAATGCCCATCTTGCCGATATCGTGTAACAAAGCACCGCCTTCTAAACTAACTTGCAGTTGTTCGGGTAAAGAAAATAATTTCCCTAAATCCTTAGCCATTTTATAGACTCGATAGCTATGACCACTGGTGTAAGGATCTTTTAATTCCAAAGCATGAATCAGAGATTTTGCAACCTCATAATAGGAATTATTGATTTTAGGGTCTGATCTTTGATTCATTTAATGAAATGATTAATACTATTATCGGATCGTTCTTTAAAAGCCTTAGGCCTTACTATATAATAGTATCTTTTAAAACTTAAAAAAACATTAACTTGTAGTTTTATTGAATTAATAAAGCTTAATTTAGTAGACTTTTAAGTATTTCTACTCAGATAATACATTATCAATTCCAAAGGGAATATAATTTTTAGGTAGTAGCTGAAAATTATGTATAAATGGAGTTGTGGGTTAAGACTATTTGTCGTTATTTATAGTCTTATAATTTTTAATTTAGGATGCTTGGCGAATCCATATCAATCGACAGAAGCTGATAAAAAGGCGGATGTCTCCCGCTTAATTAATCAGGGGATTAAATACCATAGCAGCAGAAATTATCCATTAGCTATTCAAGCTTTTTCTGATGCCTATAATATTGATAATAATAATTTAGAAATTACTAGTAATCTGAGTATTACTCATAATAATTATGGTAAATATCTTGCCGAGCGCACAGATCCCAAAGGAGCTATGACCCAGTTCCGTACAGCACTTTACTATGATATTAATAATGATATTGCAAGAAAGAATTTAGAAACCCAGTTACAGGCAAAGAAAGTAAACCCTAAAGACAGCACTGTTAGGCTACTAGAAGCTGAAGATGAGCGTGCCCAGAGTAATTTCTTTGCAGCTTTAGGTGAGTTAAATGAAATTAATAAAATACAAGAGACTCCTAGAGCCTTTTTAATGATAGGAAAGATTTATCATGTACTTTCTTTAAGATCTATTGACGATAAAGTCGGTTTTATGGCGAAGTCACTGAAGAATCTTGATAAGGCACAGCTTCTAGAGCCACGCAATCCAGAGCCAATTATAGCTAAAGGTGATATCTATGTAGCTAAAGGAAAGATATCAAGAGGTATAGACTATTATAAGCAAGCCATAGAACTGGACCCGACTAATGGGCCCGCTCAACAAGCATTAGTGAATGGTTGGTTAGCTGCTATCAGAGTGGCTCCTAGTATAGCGAATAATTTTGTGGGTTTAGCGACTGCTTATCAGTTACAGGGAAATATAGATCAAGCTGAAAAGAATTACAGAAGAGCCTTACAACTAGAACCCACTAACCAATTAGCTGTTGATGGTATTAAAGCAATAGAAAATGACAAAGTTCAGATGGAATTAGATCTGTTTCTGAATCGTGCAATAGCTTTTCAGAAAGAAGGCAGATATGATGAAAGTATAGATAGCTACATAAAAGCAGTAAGATTATCACCGCGTAATGCTGATATTCACTACAATGTGGGCACCTCTTTTCAAGCCAAGAAGGACTGGTTTCAAGCAGAGAAAGCTTATAGAAGAGCTCTTGAGCTAGATCCTAATCATAAAGAAGCCATTCTTGCTTTAAAAGCTCTTACTGATGATAGAAAGGAAACGCAAATATCAGAAGCCTTTGATAAAGCTATCGCTCTGCAACAACAAGGTCTCTTAGCTGAAGCTATTGCTATTTATTTAAAAGTCGCAGAGGATAAGCCTGCTGACGACACTCTTTTTTATAATTTAGGAACTGCATATCAAGGGAATGGTGAATTTGATAAAGCGAAGGAAAGTTTTATCCGAGCTGCTACTCTCAAGCCGGAGGATCAGACTTATAAAGATGCTTTAGCTTTCATCGTTAATAAAAAAGCTGATCAGCTTTTAGAAAAAGGGGTTAATGCTCAGACTAATGGTAAATATGAAGAGGCTATTGCATTTTATCTTGATCTATTGAAGATAAATTCAGGGCGTGCAGATATTTGGTATAACCTTGGCATTGCCTATCAGTCTATAGCTAAACCAGACGAAGCCTTAAACGCTTATACTAAAGCTTTTGAGATCAACCCTCGTGAGCAGTCTGATGCGATATTCTTTGGGGCACTTATCCTTGAAGATAAGAAAAATATAACTAAAGCCATGGAATTATATGAAAAATACATAAAAGTTGCTCCCAGTGGGGAATATTTCATGGATGCAAGAGATCGTTTAGAGTACATAAAGTCACAAAATTAAGGGAATATATAGAGAATGTTCTACTCAGAACCGATAATTGAAAATTTCATTGCCGGAATCAGCCAAGAGGACTTTTTGAAGATTGAGGCTGTTGATGATGACGAGCAGGCTTACTCAATGATTACGAAACTGTATGAACGAGATTTCGGAGCGGCTCCGAGTGGTGTTGGCGAATATTTAATTCGTAATAAATTTCAAATAGGTTCTATAGAGTCCAACAAAACTTATATCCCAGACAGCTTACTTTAAGTTTCCTTAAGAATTTTAAGCATAGTATATTTACGTATTGTATAATTTATTTCGGGTTATGTTTTAAAACTTTCCCCGAAGCATATGGCTGCATCAATCAGTGAACGCCCAATATCAGTAGGAGAGGTGGATAATCCTTCTGCAAAGCTTGGCATTAAAACTCTTGAAACTACAGTTCCAGAGCTTAAAGAGTCTCCTGAAATAGATTCAGCTTCTGGAATTACAGCTGCTAATAAAGCAAAGCGTACTACTGGAACCGATTTGGCTGCAAAGGTAGATACTAAAAAAGGCTTCCTTGAAAGATTTTTTGGTGGCTTTAAGCTCCCTTGGTTTAGAAAAAAAGAGACTGTAGAAGCCGAGACTGCTAAGTCATCAGCAGATCAGATTATAACCTTGCCTCAGTCTAAAGTCTTTTTGCCAACTGATTTCGATAATATTATCGCCATGAAAAATGAAGGGCAATATAAAACGAATGAAGATTTTTTAAAACTTGGCTTACCAGAGAAATTTTCGAATTTAATAAAAATAGCTTCCGTTAATGGAAAAGAACTTAAATTACTTGAAAATATTGCGTGGCAACAGCTAGCTTATGATCTTTACCAAGGTTTCGCTTTTGAGAAAAATGAAAAAGGTGAGTTAGAGCCAAAGGTACTCAATAATCGTTATATCTCGACAGTGGTTACTAGGAATCCTTACGAGATGGCTCAGGATAAGTTAAAGGCTATCGAGTCTCCTATTTTAGATAGTTTAAAGCCTACTTTAGTAAGCAGAGAACAGCTTGGTACTAAGGAGGAAGCTAAGGAGTTAGCTCAATATTCACCTAATAAGGGACGTTTTTCTCCGATTAATCGCAGTTTATATCTTTTGAAAAATCTCGTAACGAAGCCTTCTAAAACGATTTCTCATATTAAAGAATTTGGTTTTGGGGCGGCTTCTTTGAAGCCGCCTGATAAATGGACACCACTCTTGATGCCTAACAGCGAATTTACGACTAAAGATGGTAAAAAAATTGATGTACCTGTTCCGTTACTTATAGATGATACGCCTAATAATAATGGTGGTAATAAACCAGGATTTGGTTATCAGCCTGAATTTCTATCCGAATTACGAGATCCAAAAAAGTTTATTGAGATGACTGTTACGTCTGGTATTGATAAAGCAACAGGTATACTTGATCCAAGAAAAACAGATTTTTATCAAAAACTGGTCAAAGAGATGATTCGACCGCTTGAAGATAAAGGACCAGAAGAGTTTTTAAAAACTAAACAGTGTGATCTTAAGCCAGAAGAACTTAATGCCATTATGGAATTTAAGAGAAAGCATGAAAACGATGTCGTCACCGATAAAAGAAGTGCTGCCTCTAGACCATTACTTTCATACAAAGCAGCTCATAATGCAAATCAATCAGGAGTATACGAGCAGCAGTTCCTTAGAACCGTTAGCAGAGAACAGCTTTATGCTTCAGCTAAAGTGTAATTAGCATTTCAGCTCTTTTTTACTACGTAAAGAGAGACTCTTGCTGAATATCCAAGTTAAAGCCTCAGAGGCATAAACGAGTAGGGTCGTGTGTGAATATAAGGGGTTGAATAAAGCTTATACTGCGACTAAAGTACTTTGATCTATTTTTAAACCAGGTCCCTGTGTGATACTAACGAAAACTGATTCCATATAAGTACCCTTAGAAGCAGATGGCTTATTTTTTCTAATTTCTTGCACAGCTGCAACCAAATTAGCGAATAACTCATCTTGAGAAAAACTAGATTTACCGATAGGTAAATGCACAACAGCACCAGTTTTTTCAGCTCTGAAAGTAACTTTACCAGCTTGAAGATCTTTTACAGCTTTAGCTACATCGGCAGTCACCGTACCATCTTTAGGGTTAGGCATAAGACCTCTTGGACCTAATACTCTACCTAATTTACCTAAAAGAGGCATAGTATCTGGAGTTGCGACTAATACATCGAATTCCATCCAACCATCTTGGATTTTCTGAACCAACTCTTCCGTTCCAGCAAAATCAGCACCAGCATCTTTAGCAGCCTGTACTTTTTCACCTTTCGCGATAACTGCGATTCTCGTTTTTTTACCAGTACCAGAAGGCAGTACCACTGACGATCTTACCTGTTGGTCATTAGCTTTAGTATCTATCCCTAACTTAACAGATAATTCAAAAGTCTGATTAGTGTTCTTAGAACCTGAATCCTTAATAAACTTTTTTAAAGTATCAATCGCAAGCCTAGCATCAGTATCAGTATTAAACTGCTCTGCTACTGCTTGAATTTGTTTTTGTCTTTTCGTTAATTTCGCCATTTTAAAACCTCAAAAATTTCCTTATTATAATTAGCCTAAAACTACAACGCCCATGCTTCTTGCAGTACCAGCGATGATTTTACAAGCTGCGTCTTCGTCATTAGCATTTAAATCAGGCATTTTTTGCTTAGCAATTTCAAGAATCTGAGCCATAGTTATAGTTCCTACTTTATCCATATGCGGCTTAGCAGAACCTTTTTCTATCTTAATTTTTTTCTTGATAAGAACAGCCGCTGGAGGCTCTTTAAATTCAAGTTCATAAGATCTATCTTCAAAAACTGTTATAACAACAGGGATTATATACCCTTCTTTATCTTTAGTACGCTCGTTATAGACTTTACAAAAGTCCATAATGTTAACACCATATTGACCTAAAGCTGGACCAACTGGAGGTGCTGGATTAGCTTTCCCCGCTTGAAGCTGTAAATTTATGTAGCCTAATATCTTCTTTTGCTTAGCCATGCTTGCCCTTTAAATAGAGTTGATATTATAGCAGATGCAAAAGGACTTAATTATTTAGTAAAGATTGAATTTTTATTAAAGGTATTTTAAGATAGATTCTTAATCCAGAGGGGACTGCTCGTAAACGCAGAAATTGAAGATTGCTTGAGCTAGAAAAGAATCTAATAGACGACCTTATCTTACTCAGTCTTCGAGAAGATTTAGAGCCCCATGGAGATTTAAGTAGTCTTTTAACCATAGACTGCGCCCAGCAAGCTGATGCTGAAATCGTAGCTAAAGAAGATGGGATTATGAGCTGTGGTTTTTTGGTCGCTGAAATTTTAAATCAGGGACAGGAATACTTAATAAATAATTTTATAAAGATGAGGACCGTTGAAAACGCAGAAATTGGAGTTCCGCTACATGCCCTAGAAGTTTATTTTAAAGATGGCGAGAAATTCTGTAAGGGAGACTGTTTAATGAAAATTCAAGGCTCTGCCATGCTGCTACTCGCAATGGAGAGAACGATATTAAATTTTCTACAGAGATTAGCTGGTATCGCTACACTGACGAGAGAAATAACTTCCTTATTAGAGAATACATCTACTAAATTATTAGACACCCGTAAAACGAATCCAGGGATGCGGGTTTTAGAGAAAATGGCCTTTAAGCATGGCTTGGCTACTAATCACAGACTTAATCTTAGCGATATGATAATGCTAAAAGAAAATCATATAAATTTATCTAGATTTAAAAATATTAAGGAAGCACTTCTTCATACTAGAGAGCAAGTGGAGAAGAGTAATCTTAAAAATCTAAGTGGAGAAACTCTGAAAATTGAAATTGAAATTAATCAAGAGAATCTATATCTTCTAGAAGGTATTATTCAAGAGGGTCTTGCTGATGTCGTAATGTTAGATAATTTTTCAGTAGATGAATTGTCTCAAGTGATGGCGAATATAAGAGCTTGGCAGGCTGAAAACGCAGAAATTGGAGTTTTTATCGAAATCAGTGGCGGTATAAATCCTGAAAATATTTTAAGTTATTTAAAGCTAAAGCCTGATTTTATTTCAACTAGTTATGTCTCCAAGAATGCTCACAGCATTGATCTTTCAATGTTAATTACTAAAAATTAGGATTTAGGAGAGGGCTTGGCTTTTATTTTTAGTTTTTTGAATAGCTTCATCTAACATTTTTTCAAAATCAGTACCAGCTTTCTTTAAATTTAAAAATTTACTTTCTAGGAGTTTATTCCTTAAGGTCTTTTTATAATTATCTATCCTTGAGAAATCATTAGCGAGTTCGACCGCCTTTGCTGGCACTGTTGCTTAATTAAAATCACACAAAGGAGCCAAGAAGAAATGATGAAAAAGGCTTCAAGTATTGAGTTTGCAGCTGATTAGATTTAATAATTTATTGATAAGTGAGTAAAAGAGAGTGTTTCAGGCACAAATATCC
>JAGWWP010000083.1 GCA_018970325.1 Cyanobacteria bacterium REEB446
GCATCATTTGTATGCAGGGTACTTAAAACCAAGTGACCAGTAAGAGAAGCCTGAATCGCAATCTCAGCCGTCTCTTTATCACGAATTTCACCGATCATTATGATATCTGGATCTTGCCTGAGTATACTTCTAAGACCAGTAGCGAAGTTTAAACCAGCTTTAACATTAACTTGCACCTGATTTACTCTAGCTAACTGAAATTCGACTGGATCTTCCACTGTAACTACGTTCTTCGTAAGATCTATAACCTTAGCTAAACTCGTATAAAGCGTACTAGTTTTACCCGAACCAGTAGGCCCTGTAATAAGAATCATTCCCTGAGACAGTCTAAGCCAAGATTCAAAAGTAGGAATCATATTTTCAGGCATACCTAAATCAGTTAGCTCTAAAAATTTATTTTCATGTGGAAGCAGCCTGATAACGCACTTCTCGCCATGCAAACAAGGTAAAGTCGAAACCCTTAAATCAATTTTCTTACCCTCAATAATTTCAGTTACCCTGCCATCTTGAGGAATTCTAGATTCGGCGATATTCAAATTGGCAATAATCTTAATCCGTGCAAGCATGATCTTCCTATAATCAGCTTCTTGATTACAAAGATATTTACAAATATCCTTAAGCACACCGTCTATCCTGAATCTAACTAAAAGAAAATTCTCGACTGGTTCATAATGAATATCAGAAGCACCTAAACGAGCAGCATCTGCGATAATACGGCGCACCTCGCTTGCGATAGAGGTATCATCAACAGCGTTAATACGACGCAGTGGAATTTCATCTATAGTTCTTAGTAAATGAGCTCCTAACTGAGCGACTTTCCTTAATTTCAGCTCAGGCAGATTAGCTTCAGCCTTAACATCTAAAACCCTGTTCTCTACAGGCTTACCGTATGAGTTATCGACTAAACTTGATTTTTCATTAATATTAAGAGAATTATTTACAGAAGGATTATTCACTACTATTTCTGGAGCAGATCCGAGAAGCTCTAAAATCACCGCCTGCCAGTTATCTTTTTTAATTTCGATTAACTCAATACCGAACCTATTAACAAACTTGGATAAAATTACTTGTAAATCAGATAGCAAACCTTCTTCACAAGCCACATATAATTTTTCTTCAGTAAAAAACAGTGGAATAGCCTCTCTGATAGGCCAATTTTTATTTACGGAACCTATGAGCTTTCTATCTAGCAGGCGTAAATTAAGTTCATTATCTCTAACCAAGAGAGACAATGCTTCATCAGCAGAGATATTCCCTGATCTGATTTGCTGATAGGCTGAAGCTAACTGATTCACTATGTTTATTTTAAACTAGATAGATTTTTGAGGCTTTATTTTTCCGATTCTATTATGACTTCCCAAGATCCAGCCCTCTTAGAACCAATTCTCTTAAGTTGATTGGCTTCTTGAAGCTTTTTTAAAGTCTTTTGTACAGCTCTTTCTGTTAAAAAAAGTTCCTGAGCTAATTCTGGAATAGTTAAATTAGGGTTTAGCTTTAATAAATCTAATATTTTTACCGAACTTTTTACCGAACTTTTTACCGAACTTTTTACCGAACTTTTCTGAAAATTAAAAGTAAGCCATATACCAGATTCTTCATATAAAATTTCAGGCTTTTGAATACCAGCATTCATACACGTTTGAGACATTTTTTCGATACCTCTTCCCCAAGCCTCAATCAAGCCTGCTCTAAAGAAGCAGTTTGCAATTTCAGGGTTAAAAGGGGCGGACTCGTGTTTGCGGAAAAGCTTTTCTACAGTCCATCCTTGATGGAGCTGACCGCTATTCCAAATCATCAATTTGTCTTCATAAACAGAAATTTGAATTGCTGTGTTTCGACTATAATCTTTATGAACAATTGCGTTTAAAAGACCCTCACGAAGAGCTTCTAGGGGAATAGGGAAATTTTCATGCCGCTGAATACCTTCATACGAGATCTTAGCTTTAAGATATTTAGTCATCAGTAAATCTATAGTTTTTTCTGCTTGAGTAAAGAGATTTCCATGAACTTCGTCTTGATAGAGTAAATCACTATCATTTTCAAAAAAACCAATTTTAATAAAGGCACCACCAATATATTTTTCTGGATTTTCATGAAACAAAAGAATAGCAGCTCGCTTTAAATATCCATCACTAAAGAGTCTTAGCTTTTCAATTAAACTTTTATCATCTTGCTCTAAGCTCTGTTGATCAATACGTTTGCTATTTGCAGCATATTTTCTAAACAAATCCAAGTTTTCAAGTTCTTTAATATCGACATTGGGGAAGGGAATTGAATCCCAAGTC
>JAGWWP010000084.1 GCA_018970325.1 Cyanobacteria bacterium REEB446
AATCGGGCATATAATATCCGTATGTCAACAAAAGTACAGACATTGCCAGATATATCTGTGTTTATGATTACACTTGATGATGCCAAGCATCTAGAGAAGGCTATTAAGCAAGCAAAAAAAATTGCTAAAGAAGTTATTGTAATTGATTATGGTAGTGTTGATAATACCTTGAAAATTGCAGAAAAGCATGCTGACATAGTCTGTCAGAAACAATGGTTAGGTGTAAGCCGTATGAAAAGTTTTGCTTTGTCTCTTTGTTCTTATTCATGGGTCATGCATTTATCTGCTAATGAGATTTTGACTAATTCCTTGATTGAGGAGATGCATAAAAATTTTGTAAAGCAAATGGTAAAGGGTGTAATTGGTTTTAAAATACCTAGAAAATTTTATGTAGGTGGAAAATTTGTGCGTTGGGGTGGATTTTACCCAAATAGGCAGTTGCGAATTTTTCAAAAATCTATTGCACATTTTAAAGCAGGTACTCTTGAAGAATCGGTAGAAGTTTGGGATGCAAAAAAAGAAATGTACCTTACTGATTCACCTAGAATATTTTCTTTTAAAGGGGATTTAGAGTATTATGCTTTTGAGACGATTAAGGATATGGAAAATTATTATCGTTTTAATGCTGAGATAGGTAAAAAGAAAATATCTTATTTAGCCGCTCTAGTTGGGACTGTAGCTTGTTTTATGGAACGCTTTATTTTTCAATTGGGTTTTCTTGACGGGGCTTTAGGCTATAAGATGGCGATGATATTATCTATGTATATCTGGAGGCAGCATAAGGAAAGCCGTCTGGGAGATAAATATTAGGTTTCTGTGAAAAGTAATTTACTGTCGTTATCAATTTTTATCATCTGTAAAAATGAAGCCCATATTATTGAGGATACTTTAAGGCAGGCAGTTAAACTGGCTGATGAAATTATTCTTGTAGATTCTGGAAGTATTGATGCGACTGTTGATATAGCGAAGCAGTATGCGACTAAAATTTATACGCAAGAGTGGCTTGGTTACGCAAAACAGAAGAACTATGCCTTATCTCTTTGCAAGCATAAATGGGTGCTTAGTTTGGACGCTGATGAAGTGCTTACGGATAGAGTAATTGAAGAAATAAAGAATTTATTTGAATCCGGGCAGCATAAAAAGAGCTTAGGCTTTAAAATTCCACGTAGATTATTTATTGGTAAGCAGTTAGTTAAGTATGGTGGTTTTTATCCAGATTATCAGCTGAGGCTCTTTGAGAAAGGCTTAGGGCGTTTTCAGGATTTGCCCGTGCATGAAAGTGTTGAGCTGTGGGATGAAACTCGTCAAGATTATGTCACTAAAAATTCTTTTGCTGATATTCTAAATAAATTTTTCAATCCGAAACTTAAAAGGAAAATTATTAGGAACCTGAATTACCCACTAGATCATTATTCTTATAATTCTATTGAGGAATTAGAAGCTGCTTTTATGAACTATGCTCGTTTGAGTAATAAGAAAGCTAGTTCTATATCCGCGTCTCTGAAAGCAGTTTACGCATTTTTCTATAAATATTTTATTCGCGCAGGAATCCTGGATGGCAGTCTAGGACTCCAACTCGCATTTATAAATGCTAAATATACTTATTCTAAATATAGCGGAAGTGATTAGAACGCAGAAAATGGAGTTGTGCAGCGGTCTCTTAAAATGTGTTGGCGATAACTACTTCAGATAAAGGCAACTGCCCAGCTCTTTCGCGTGCTGGTTCTTTTGCTTTGCCGATAGGTAATAGCATGCTGATTATATGGTCTTCAGGTAGTTTGATAATTTCAGCTACTTTCTTTGGATCAAAGCCCACCATCGGGCAGGAATCATAGCCCATCGCTTTAGCTGCAAGCATAAGGGTTTGAGCAGCTATGCCAGTCGAGCGCATCGCTTCGTCTCTCTGTAATTGAGCGTTATCTTTGTAAAACCCTTTAATCATAGGGACTATAGCAGCGCTAACCTGCTCTGGTGCGTTTGCCCAGTAACGCTCTGGATTTTTTTCATGAGCGTTTAAATCAGCACATAGAACTAATAGTAAAGAAGCATCTTTTATCTGATTCTGTTTCCAAGATGCAAGCCAGATCTCCTCTTTAAGAGCTCGGTCTTGAACTACAACGAAACGCCAGTTTTGCATGTTAAATGAAGTCGGTGAAAGCAAAGCTAATTCTAGAAGTTTATTTACTTCAGCTTCACTTATCTTGTAATCTGGATCGTAGTGTTTAACTGAACGTCTTTGGGTGATCGCAGAAAAAGTATCTAAAGTTTG
>JAGWWP010000085.1 GCA_018970325.1 Cyanobacteria bacterium REEB446
TTTGAGCCTTTTCTACGCTTACGAGCTTGGGCTTCTGTGATATGGTTATATTTGCTCATTGTTTTAGGTTACTTTTTGCTATTGAAACCTTTATACAATGAGCTTCTTTTTCTTAATTTAACTTCAGGCTAGATTCTAGGTACGTTCGGCAACAGTGCCTATCTGCTATTATCTTAAATTAATGAATAAGATTGGTCCAAAAATAAAGCCGTCTGGATTTGGAGAGTCTTCTGAACCCATCAATAAAAAAGGTGAGCCTTCTGCTACAAATGCTACGAAAAAAACGAGAAAATGGCCTAATGATCCTACTAGACCAAGTCATGAAAGGCCAGTAAATAATTCCGTTTTTAAAGATTGGGATAAAGTCTTAGATCTCTTTCTATCTAATACTCGTTATAGTCAGATGATTTTAGGTTTAATTGATTTGGGCTCAAATTTAGCTCAGTTTGAAGAAAATCAATTAATGCTTGGTGAGCATATAGTTTACAGTCGCCTAAAAAATGATAGTGACAATACTTGCAAAGAAACCTATTCTGGAAATGAAGATATTGATGATATTGTGAGAATTGCCCTTCTAATGGCAAAATTAGAAAAAACTCTTGGTAATGGTAAAATCAGAAGAGATGTCATTCCAGAAACCATTAAGACCCTTGGTCAATTAGTCGAATTAACTCAGAGTGAAGCTTTTATAAAATTTAATTTAGCAGATAGCCTGGGAATAGATATTATCGATTATACTCATGTTAAATTAGCTGAACAACCACCTTTAGAGCAATATCAAAAATTTTACAAAGAATTGCAAACACATACCAAGAAACTAATCAATAGTTTTGAAAAGAAATCAGGTATTAATGCTTTATCTATGGCGAAAGAAAATAAACCTAGTGAGTTATTGCAAGATCTTAAGACATTTATAGAGAACACTGTAAATACAAATAAATCAGACAAGCCAGTTAATCATCATGTATCGAAATTTAATCTGCAAGCTAATCTAGAGACAGGAATAGTAGGCTTTATAGAGAATCTTGGGCAGTCAATAAGCAATTATGAAAACTTTCAAGCCCCTAAAGTAGAACTCGGCGAGCAGTCTATGAGCAAGCAAAAGATTAAACAGGAGATATCAAATAATTTAAAGGAATTTTCACGCTTGATTAATTCTAAACTTGAAGAGTCTGAACAGTTTTTAAATAAGCTGAATTTTTGTGACAATAAAGAAAACCATTTTAATTTAGCTGCGGGTACGATGATTGCTAGATATGCATGTAAATTTTTACTAGCTATTAATTCACTTAAAGATGGATCTGAAAAGGATAAGTATCAGGATGAGCTAGGAAAGATATTTGACCTTGCATCCAAGAATTTTGATAAAGATTTAAATAAAATAATAGGTAATGTCTGTGAAAAGAATTCAATTAGAAAGGATTTTATTCCGCCGTTTAAATTTCTCAATATAAGAAATTTAGTAGATGGGTTTGAATTTATAAAGGAGAAGATGGCTGCGATAAGGCTTATTTTACAGGATAAATCCCCAAGTTCAGAAGAGTTAAATACGTTACCAAAATCTCAAAATTTAGAATACCACTCTCCAATTTCTGAGAAAAATAAACTGAATACAAATTATTCTAATGAAGTTAGTGTTGGTGCTGTAGCTGAAGGAAGAATCGCAAGGGCCTTAATGCAACTACTTGCAGAAGGTAAATTGAAATTTGTCATTCAAGCTGAGAACTTCGGTCCTTTAGATACTAAGTTACATGCAGACTTTCTTCTGGTAGATAATGCTAATAGACTAATTCCTCTACAGGTAAAATCCAGTGCTGAATCAGCTGAAACTACAGCACCCAAATTACCACATCATTTGGTAATCAGCCCATCTGGGTTAAATATTTTTTCTGAACCAAAGCTTTCAGATTCTTTATCTGAAAGGATTAAGAGAATTATTTTGCGACAAGATTTTAATCTTGGAGCACAGAAGGTAGAGCAAATCTTTGGAAAATTAAACACTCTTCAAAAGGAGAATCCGCATCATGTTCACACTCCCAATTTTATTCATGATTTAGATGAGGAACAGGAAGCAAAATTAGTTAGGTTCTTCTCCCGTTTGAGTGGAATTAGTATTTCACAAGGGTTTTAACTTAAAGGTGAGAATTTTAAGTTTGAGGTATTCTTCATCTCGAATACCATAAGCTCTTCGCTGAAAGACTCGAATTTTGTTATTGAGTC
>JAGWWP010000086.1 GCA_018970325.1 Cyanobacteria bacterium REEB446
AGATACTTTACTTATACAGAAAGCTAGAGAGAAGGGGTTGAAAACCATTAATGGGGCAGAGATGCTAGTCTTGCAGGCTGCACAGTCTTTTTCTATCTGGAGTGGGGTTAAACTCTCTGATGAGCTTGTTTCTGTGATGCGTAGTGCTATGTCATTGACTGCGGACGTGTAGCGGAACTCCAATTTCTGTGTGTCATATCGCTAAAATTAAATCTACTTTTATGTCATGCGGTTCATTAGGTAATGTTTCTGAGTGAAGTTCTTTGGGGATTATTCCTAATGTTAATGCTGGAGCTCGCGGTGTGATGCCATTGGAGAGAAGCTTGTCGTAGTAACCGCCGCCACGCCCGAGCCTATAGCCTCTTTCGTCAAAAGATAGTCCAGGGATGATTATTAGATCTAGGTCTTGGCACTGTTTAATAAAATCTTCTGGCGGATGATTTCCAGCAACTTCAGGTATTATAAATTTTTTATCGGGAAATAGCTCTACAAGGCTATTTAAATCTATTTCATCTTTTAAGGCTTTATAGATAAGGATTTTTTTTGCTGAGATAAAAAAGTCTGCGTTAATGATTTTGTGAATAGCTGTTTCTCTACGTTTTTCTAGTTCGCCAGACTTGAAAAGGTTTTCAAGAATGGCTTTGGCTTTTAGGCGCAGGCTAGCTTTATCATTATGCAGCGACTTTTTCGGTAGCATCAGTGTTTTAAAAGATTTAGTTAATGGTATTTGTTGCCAAATGAGCTGAATTTAACTCTTTTATTATACTCCCAGAAGGACCGAAGCTGTTCTTTTAACCAATGACTGAGTGCTATTTCCTGTTTCGTCTTTTGTACTACTGAGTGTTGCAATGGTATTTTCAGCTTCATCTTGTAAGCCACCCATTAGACCCGTATTGTTCATGACAGTTGCCATAAAAACTAAACCTAGAGCTTTTTTCATAAAACCACCACCGCCAGCTGCTTGCATGCCTAAGCCGTTTGCCATGTGGCTATTGCCACTAGTGAGAGCTTTAAAAGCTGTGAATAGTACTATAGCTGCGATTCCTTGACCGATTAATCCTTCGAATTTTTGATCACCGAAAATTTTACTACCAAAAATATCACTAGAATCCTTCCGTATATTTTTCGTTTCAGCTGCTTTATTCATAACTAAGTTGAAATAATTACTAGTAGCGTCGTTTAATAATGCGGCTTTAGCTTTTTCATCCTCTGAAGCATTTTCTGTAGGCTGATTTCTGGTTTTGAAGGTCTCAATTAAAGCTTCTGCTTTCTCTTTACCTTCCTTAGTACGAATGTCGTAACTAGAATCAGTTTTAATTAAATCTCCTAAATTTGCGATGAAATCATCAGTTACTGTTTTTATATTCTTTATTTCTTCTGCTGATATACCTTTATTTTCTAAAGTTTTAGACCAAGCTTTGGAAAGATTTACGCATCTCTCTTCTATGCTCAGAGGATCAGCTCCTCCAGTAACTAAATTAATTAATTTAGGGCTAGTTAGGCTGTTGTTAATTGAGCCTATGAGATCAGCATTGATGGAAATCTCTTTTGCAGCTTCTTTGATGAAATTTTTATCAAGTTTAAAAGCGTGTTCAGCAAGGGATTCATTTAAACTATTAGACAGTGCTGTGGCTCTTTTCTCGGCATTGATTTCTTGAGAAGCCGTCTTCATAGCATTCTCTAATGCGGTGAATAAAATGGCTTTTTGTTCAGCTTCACTATAAGGACTTTTATCACTAAATGTTACTGACTCGGTGGTTTTTGCAAGGCTTTCACTTAGTAGCTTTGAGCCATCCTCTGTTAAGCCGATCTGTAGAACTTGCTCTGTAACTGAAATTCTATTAATGTTTCTATGTTGTGTAGATAGCTCTTCTAGCGTGGATGATAGGGCTTGAATATTCTGATTAATCCACTGATTATCTTCTTTACTCTTTAATTGAGCTGCAAAAGCGGGATTGTGCTTTGCGATAGTGCTTAATAGTGCCTCTCCATTTTCACCAATGGCATTTTGTTTTTGTTTTAAAGAATGATCAGTAGAACTACATACCCAGTTCTGGACTGTCTCTAAGAAGTTTTTAAATTTCTGAACATTGATTTTATCCTCGCCACCCAATCTTGCTTTGATGCAAGCTTCTAAATCTGCTTCGGCAGATTTCTGTGGTGCGGCTCTAGATGTGACTTTTTGTGGTTGGGG
>JAGWWP010000087.1 GCA_018970325.1 Cyanobacteria bacterium REEB446
ACAGCACATAGTATTTTTTCTTACGAAAAAATACTATGTATCAATAATCTGTGATAAAAATATTAGTTGTAGTTAAAAAATTCCTTTCTACTTTTCTCAATTATTGGTTTAATTTTTTAGTCCACTTTAGTATTAATGGTATCTAGGTATTTTTCTAACACACAACTAATTCTGAAATCATCTTAGCAGGTTTAAATTTTTTCTCTATCTGTTGTGCCAGTCTGCTCTTCTGTACTCGCTAAAAAGTCTTCTTGTTTTATATAAAGTTCATGTAGCTTAGCTTCTAGTAATTTTTTATCTGGAAGTTGTAATTGATATTGTGCAATCAGTGTGGGTGATAGGCTTCGTGACATGGCATATTCCACTACCTCATCATCTCTATCACGGCAAAGTAATACTCCAATACTTGGGTTCTCATGTGGCTTTTTTAGATCACGATCTAAGGCTTCTAAATAAAAATTAAGCTGTCCCATATGTTCAGGTGAGAATTTACCAATTTTTAATTCAAAAGCTACTAATGCAGATAAACCGCGATGATAAAACAATAAATCAATGTAAAAATCTTGGTTGCCGACTTGCAAGCGATATTCTTCACCCATGAAAATAAAATCTTTTCCTAATTCTAAGATAAAAGCTTTCATGTGAGAAGTAAGTGCTTTCTTTAAATCATTCTCACTGTGTGTTTCAGGTAAGCCTAAAAATTCCAGTACATAATTGTCTTTGAAAGACTCACTGAGACTAGGGTGTAATTCTCTCAGCGCTGCTGAGAGTTTTGACTGACCAAGACAATTACGCTCATAGTGAGCTGAATTAATTTGGCGTTCAAGTTCGCGTGATGCATATTTTTCTTTCACGCAAAGATTCAGGTAATAAGCACGTTCTTCTGTACTTTTACAGCGTGAAAAAATAATCGTATTTTGCGTCCATGGTAATTCTCTCACCAGCGATGAGAGTTTTTCATCAGCTTGATAAGTTTCATAAAACTGTTTCATTCGCCAAAGATTTTTATCACTAAATCCTTTTATGTCTGGAGCTTTTTGCATCATGTAATTTGAAAATTCAGTAACCACTCCTCGCCCCCAAGCTTCTTCTTTGACTTTTTGACTGATAGTCTTACCGATGAACCAATACAAGTCAATCAAGGCCGTATTAATTTGAGTAAATACTTTCTGTCTTGCTTGTTGAATGTGTTGCAATAATTCATTAAATGTTTCTTGGGTACTAATAGGATTTATATTATTCATAATTAAAAACTCACCTCAAACTTAGCTACAATAAGCTCAAGTATCTCCTCATCACGGCAGACTATAAAAAAATCTATAACCCCATTCCCCGAATAGCCCCTAGCTCTAAAACCAGCCCCAGTCTTTTCGACTAAACGTATGTGACCTGGAGGATACTTATGGCGAGCGCATTCTGAAATGCCTAAAACGATTTTAACGCCGAGTTTATTTTCTAACCAGTTAATATTTTTCTTTAGTTCACGGGGAACGGTTTTGTGTTTGCCTCGTGCCATTAAGATTTAAATTATAACGTGAGACTGCGCTTCACGTCCTTAAGAACCAATGGAGTTAATTGGCAACCGCAGTAAAAGACTTTTTGATTTTGTTAATAATATCTGCTTCTATAAGCAGCTTTGCATGCTTCGCTGCGTTCTTTATGGCTTCAGCATTAGAACTACCATGAGAGATGATAGATATTTCATTAAGCCCACCGAGCATCGCCCCACCATAGCTAGACGGATCGAATTTATCTTTAATTCTATCGAAAGATCCCTGTGTTTTTAGGATGAATCCAGCAAGCTTAGTTAATAGGGATGAATTGAACTCAGATTTAAAACTATCAGCCATCATTTTAAGCCCACCCTCAAGAGCTTTTAAATGGATATTTCCAGTAAAACCATCTGCTACTGCGACATCACAGATATCCTTGGTAATATAATTCCCTTCTACATTACCAAAGAAGTTAATAACTTTATCTGCACTTAATTTATCGAAAACCTCTTTGTATAAATCGTTTCCTTTGCCTGGCTCTTCACCGATATTCAGTAATCCTACTTTGGGAGACTCTTTATTAAAAAGAGCAGCGGCTAAAATCGATCCTAGGCGAGCTACTTGGTGCATCTGCTCTGCTGTAGCAGATACATTAGAACCAGCATC
>JAGWWP010000048.1 GCA_018970325.1 Cyanobacteria bacterium REEB446
AGAGATCGTGCTGAAGATTTTAAACATATGATGAATCTTGCAGAACTACCTACTGGAGAATTAGAAAAACTTCGCACTCAAACTGACGAATATGGCAATAATGCTTTAATGCGTGCAGTATTGAATGGTAATAAAGAAATAGCAGAGCTGATAGTGAATACTGCTAGTGAAAAACTAAACCCTGATGAATTTAAAATCTTCCTTACTAAAACTAACAAAAATGACGATAACATTTTAACACATTCGGCAGTAAATCGTAATAAAGAAGCAGTAGAACTGATCGTGAATATTGTTCGTGAAAAACTAAGCCCTGATGAATTTAAAACCTTCCTTACTCAGACTAACAAAGTTGATGATAACGTTTTAACATATTCAGCACGGAATAGTAATCAAGAAACATTAGAGCTGATAATTAATATTGCTAGTGAAAAACTAAGCCCTGATGAATTTAAAACCTTCCTTACTCAGACTAACGAAGATGGTAATAATGCCTTAACGCTAGCATTAGTAAATCCTAATAAAAAAACTATAGAGCTGATA
Organism: Cyanobacteria bacterium REEB446; assembly: GCA_018970325.1. Classification (GTDB taxonomy): domain Bacteria; phylum Cyanobacteriota; class Vampirovibrionia; order LMEP-6097; family LMEP-6097; genus LMEP-6097. Next base: position 541 of record JAGWWP010000048.1, read on the forward strand.
GTGAATACTGCTAGTGAAAAACTAAGCCCTGATGAATTTAAAACCTTCCTTACTGAGACCAAGGACATATTAAAGCCCGTGAATATTGATATTGAAGCACTAATCCCTGAATTTAAAAGCTTCTTTACTGACGGTAACAATTTAATCAGTGCAACAGAAAATGATACTCAAAGTATAAATACGAAGATTGTTTTAGAGCGGATAAAAAAGATTGTAGTAGTTCCAGCAATGGCAACACTTGGTGTTTTTGGTGGTCTAGTAGTGGCACTAAACTCTATTTCTGAAAATCCTGTCCCATGGGTTCCAGATTTACTGCCAGATTATCCCGAACAAGTTACCAATAAAAAGAATTTAAGAGTGCCAGAACCACCAAATTAGATTTTATTGTTCGTATAAGAAAATAGAAAGGAGTTAGTGTTATATTTCTACTAAGTGACCACAGAAGATAAAACCGAAGTACTTCTCCAGCGTTTGCGTAACGAAGGCTTTAGGATCACGTCCCAAAGAGAGACTGTGATAAGAATCTTCCAAGAAAATAAAGAAGAGCATCTAAGTGCTGAAGATGTTTTCGAGTTGCTTTGCAAACGTAATGAAATTATCAGCCTAGCTACTACTTACAGAACTCTACGAATGCTAGTCGAAATGAATGTTTTACGAGAACTAGATTTCGCTGAAACCCATAAGCATTATGAATTAGTCGATGAAAATGCGACACCGCATCACCACATCATTTGCCTTGACTGTAATCATACTATCGAGTTTGAGGATGAAGAAATTAATAAACTTGGTTTAGAAATTGCAAAGAAATATAATGTCAATGTCGTTGATATGCAATTCCAGATCTTCGCCAAATGCCCTACTATAGAGCACGAACACAAAAAGCACAGAAATTAAGCTTGCTCGACTAAAACGCCTTCAACTTGTTTATATTCACTCAATCTTATAGTATCTTCTTCATTGGCAAAGAAACTAAGCTCATCATCAGCTAAATTTGCATTAAAGTTAAGTTTTTCAGCAAGTCTACTTGCAGATAAAATAATCTTATTTAAAGCCTGTTGTTTCCCCGTTTCTTGAGCTAATTTAGCTGCGATTAACAGTTTATGAAGCATCTTTATTGTTCTTGGATCTATCTTCTCAACCATAAAATTTTTATGCCCGAGAAAGAAAAAATTCTCTATTATTTATAGTTGAAAATTAAGAAGTTTTAAGGGATTCGTCTCTACCATATGGTGGATATCAATATCTGGTATTCCTAAATCTCTTAAATTATTAGCGTGTTTCGTTAGATCCACCAATCCTCCACGAAGTTCATCCTCTCTTTCATAAACAGTCTTAGAAACTGAATCACTGACTAAGATTAATTTATCCTTCTTTTTTCTAACAAGAATTTTCAGTAATTCTGGGTGAATGTGTAAATCCTTATCTACTGTAGAACCACAGATAAACATCGTATAAATCTTCTCGTTATAATAAGCGGCATAGCCCAGCCCAAGCTGATCTGGATCTACGACTATATCTGGATTAACTGCCTCTAAATATTTAAGATGCTCTGGACTAGGGCTTCTCTGTTTTAAGCCTTTAAAAATACTCATGGCATTGCCCCAATGCGTTACTAGCCTGACATTATATTTTTCAAAAGCTTTCATCGCCTGAGAAAAATTAGCTTCACTGTGACCATAAGAAACATAGACACCATTATCTTGAAGAAATTTAGTCATATCTCCATCTTTGTCTCGCAGCGGGCAGAGTGTCCAAAGCTTTATTAAACCTGGATATTCATGCTTTAGTCGACCAGCCTTTAAAAAATCAAACTCCTTTGCATACAGCTCTGAATGAATACCCAAGCGGCTTATTAGCCCACCTTCTATATGTACTCCAGCTATATGAGCTCTTTCATCAGCAGTAGCTTCCTCTAAAGAATTATCAAAACGCTTTTTATAGGCATTTATATTACTCATCGCAAAAGCGATATTGTCATAGGAATTAGTAATTAATGTCGCGAGTATCTGCTTAACTCCTTTGTTGAAGAGATATTTACACATTTTTTTTATTTCTAAATGCTTGGGACCTTCCCAAAAATTACAGTGAAACTCCCCTTCCACCGTTAAACCATTTACTTGTAAGTCGATCATTACTTACAGAATATACCCTAAGAGACCACTGCACAACTCCATTTTCTGCGTTTTCATTGTCCTAAAGTTTTCTGCAATGGTACGTACAAGTAAGCAAAGATACATTATCACGACTTATAGTAATTGCTCACCCCCATCTCCTAGTCAAAAAATAAAAATTCCATAAAATTACGAGTACAGAAAGGGAATTACAAGAACAAGAACGGAAAACCCTGACAAGATTGTCGAATGTAAGCCTGAAAGCTTTTCCAGATGCGGCATTTCACTTGAAAACATTGCAGGAAAAATTAAAAATACATGGCATTATCTATCATTGCATACTTTTTACTTGCTTACTTTCCTGTACCATGATGCCCCCTCTGATAATAACGGCTTAGAGCGAGTCATTCGCTTAGCTAAAATTCATAAGAAAATTTCAAATGGAAAGCTAGATCCAAATAAATCTTTTTTAGAAAACTTGTGGGATAGTATTTTACCTTAGAATTGAATTTAAAAAATCAGGAAGGCTAGATAATCTTGATATAAAGTTTTCATCAATAGGTTTACCAATAAAAGATTTATCAAAAAACTGCAACATTCCCCTATGCTGAGGTTGTTTTATTTCATCGTAAAAATTGATCGTAGCAAAACAAACTTTAGGAACTATGCTTTGCTGATAATTCAAATTATATTTTTCTCTTACTGGATTCTCACTGCTAGCAATCTCCATCAAGAGTTTCCACCTATAGGTTTGACCAGCTCGCTCTCTTAAAGATGTTTTTAAAGAAACAATGACAAAGTTATTTACATTGTTTGAGTTATCTAAAGTATAGAAAAATAAATCAGCATCAGGTTTTTGTATATCACCAGCTACATTAATAGTCATTAGCCCTTCTAAATTTTTCGCAGATTTTGACTTTCTTTTAGAAGTTACTAAAACTTTAGAGTAAATAATACCCTGCTCTTTTAGCTTATAAAAACAATACGTTATTGAATATTCAAATATTTTCCCGACAATAGATTTGCTAGCTTGACTTGTATCTTTAATCAAACCCTCTTCTTTTCTTGCTTTTAATAACTTTTGAACATCTACGTTTGAAGAAGTTATAATTTCGTGCAAATTATCTAAAGCTTTTTTATAATCACTAAAAGCTTCAATCCTACTAACAACTAGAACCATGTAATAGGACTCTAGAATTTTTTCTACATCACTTAATTCTTCTTCTGATAATTTATAAGACACTCAGAAATATTAAGCAGCTAAGGGGATTAAGTCAAGCTGTTTATATTTTGGTATTTCAATATCTGCTTTGAGGCTATCGAGTAAACATTTTGCAACATACCTTACAACTGGGACTACGACAGAGTTACCAAACTGCTTGTACGCTCTTGTATTACTGCATACTATTTTATAATCATCGGGAAAGCCCATGATTCTTGCACATTCTCTCGGAGTCAATCTTCTGGGATTTTTACCTTCTTGAGGTATTAATATTTCAGAACCATCTTTGTGATACCTTGCAGACAAGGTTCTTGACACACCATTTAGATCTACTAATCCAAACCCAAATCCATGCCCTTTAAGTCGATGTTTTTCTGCATGATTTTGCAAGTATTGCCACAAATGATCTGTGAGTGTATATTTTTCTTCTACTTGCTTTTCAAGAATAGAAGCAATGCTCGGAGTTTTAGAATAATCCAAGTCTTGAAATTTAAAATAAGTTGGCTTTTTAAATCCAACTATAAAGATCCTTTGTCTTTTTTGAGGAACAAAACACGATGAGTCAATTACTTTATGATAAACAGTGTAATTTAAATCATTCACCAAAATATCAGTAATAGTTTTAAAAGTATTACCCTTATCGTGACTGACTAGATTTTTCACATTTTCTAAAATAAAAGCCTTCGGCTGCTTATCATTAATAATTCTAGCTACCTCAAAGAATAGGTTTCCCTGCGTTTTATGTGCAAAGCCATGAGCATAGCCTAAGGAATTCATTTTACTAACACCAGCCAAACTAAAAGGTTGGCAAGGAAAACCTGCACATAGAATATCGTGGTCTGGTATATTTTCACTTTTTATTTGGGTAATGTCACCATTAGGTAAATCACCAAAATTCGCTTGGTAAGTCTGTTGTGCAAAACTATCCCACTCTGAGCTAAATACACATTCTCCACCTAAACTCTCAAGGGCAAGCCTAAAGCCACCAATGCCAGCGAATAAATCGATAAATTTTAGTACCATAATTTCCCTTACGCAACTTTATTTAATAACACGTTGCAAATATTCTCTGTCGCTTTATGGTAATTGTACCTAAAGAACTAAAAGAATTGAAAGCAAAAGTTGCCGCATTAAGCAAAGTTAACGCAGCTAAGAAAAGAAAACATAGAGCTTAAAGAGGAAATTAAGCGTTTAATAAGAATCTTTGCAGGAGTAGGTTCTGATGATAAAATAGTTAAAGATATGTTTGCCATGAAGTCATTTTACAAATCTAAAAAAATATGAGATTATATTACGCTGATGGAGATCTCTTTCTAAAGAGGGAATCAAGGAGATAAATTAATGAAAAAAATTACAAATTTATTATTCGCTTCCTTGCTTGTAGTAGCAGGTAGCACTAATGCATTCGCAGCGGATGCCGCTAAAAATTCCGATAGTGAAAATTTTTTAAGGCCGATTAATGTACAGAATGCATACATTGATACTGATAAGAAATGGGAAACTCGCGTAAACTTTGATTGGGCTAGACGTAGCCAAGGTTTAGGTGGAGATAGACTTAGACAGAATTCTTTTAACTTACCTAGAGTTGAGGTTAGAAGAAGTTTTGACACTCCTATCCCTACAAGAATAGGCTTAAGCCAATCATTAAACGCTGGTGTTAATGGCTTATCTGGAGCTTATGATAATAGTTCTTTTGGTTTTGGTAACTTAGGTATCACTTTAGAAGCAGCTTTAGTAAATAAAAAAGAATTCGCTTCTACACTTTACTTTAATCAACAAATTCCTTTTGCTCACAGCACAAGTTTAAATAATGCTCTATGGAGACCGACTAATGGTACTGATGCTTACAGCTTCCAAACTGGCTTACAGACACAATTCGACCTTTTCACTGAAAATCTAAAAGTCTATTCTGATTTAGGTTACAGATATGATGACTTCGATAAAGACGTCGTAGGTCATTCTTTCGTCTATTCTACAGAAGCTGTTCTTGATACGAATACTCCAGTTAACCTTTCTCTTGGCATGCTTGGCATGACTACTTATGATAGTAAACACCTTTCTAGCAGAGGTGCTTATTTAGGTGGTACAGATATAAGATTAGTACCTGGTCTTATTATCCCTATTGGCGAAGATAAAAATACACAGTTCAGACTTGGTTTCCCTATCGGTGTAACTAACGATGCTGCTGATTTTGGCGTGCAAGCCAGCTTATTTGCTGCTCTGTAATTAACTCAGTAGAAAATTAATAAAACGATAAAAAGCCTTACTAAAACTAGTGAGGCTTTTTACTTTCTAACGAACCTTAGCGAATTCCTTAAAATATTCCTTGTTGTTTAAAGCAAAATCCATGACATTTTTAGGAAAGTTTGTCATATGGGTATACTGTAAAATCTGCATGGCAACAAGTTTAACACGCTCTTCATAGGAAGGAACCTTCTGAGGATCAAGAATAGGTGGTTTAATATGAGCTGTATCGGTAGCCGCATATTCATAAGAAAGACTGATTCTTGGCTCTCCACCTGGTCTATAGGCAGCCCTTGCACCCCAATGATAGACTTCATGATTCCAAATATAAACATCACCAGGTGAAGCTAGCAAAGCCCTAATATCCTGAAAATCAAAATTTACAATATCTTCTTTTTCAGTATTGTAATGCCTGTCCTTATAGGCTGGAACCATATAAACACAACCATTCATAGGAGTAGCTTCTGTGATAGGTATCCACATAGTAATTAATCTAGTAGAACCATCTGCTCTTAAGCAAGAACGATCTCTATCACGATGCGGTCCCCAGCCAGCGGTCTCTTTATCTGTAGAAACCAGCCAAGCCCAGAAAGTAGGATGCATAACGCAATCTTCACCAAGAACTAATTTATATAAACTCTGCACCTTTGCCTGTAATAACCAGAGTTCGTCGTACATATAAGCGAAGACTGGGTCTAAGCCTGCGTTATGTAATTTCTTAATAAGTTCAGTACAGTGCGTAAAACTAATACCTAAGTCTTTTTGAGCCAGCCTGTAATAGCCTTCTCTGATCATTAGCTCTGGTATTTCTTTCTGCTCCTTCTCCGTAAGAGGAACAGGGTTACCGTTAAAAACCGTGTCCTTCTCTATATTAAATTTCGGAAAAAAATTCTGCCAAAATTCTTTCTTACTAATATCTTGATCTGAAGATGTCTTTATTTCTGCCATTTTTAATATACTCAGCTTGTTAACTTAATTTAAACCTATAAAAACTTATTCCTCGTATCACCATCCCTTTATCAAAGAAACTGGTACACTAAGCTCTATTTTTCGAGTTCTCGCCATCCTCATGCAGATTCAACACCACTCAGGTAAAATAGAGATAAAGATAAAAATGAATCTAGAAGAACTAAATGAACAAATACTCTTTCAAAGCACTGTCTTCAAAAAAGTTAAAGAAGAACTAAAAAAGCGTATTATTGGTCAAGAAGCTTTTATCGAAAAGCTTCTCTTAGCGATTATCACTGGTGGTCACTTGCTTATAGAAGGTGTGCCCGGTCTTGCAAAAACAGAAACTATAAAGAGTCTTGCTGAGTGTATAAACATTCAATCACAACGAATACAGTTTACTCCAGACCTGCTACCTGCTGATATTACTGGAACCCAGATCTATAATCCTAGTGGAGCTCATTTCGAGATTAAAAAGGGACCTCTTTTTAGCAATTTAATACTCGCAGATGAAATTAATCGTGCTCCCGCTAAAGTACAGTCGGCACTCCTAGAGGCGATGGCAGAAAAGAGTATCACTATTGGTGATGAAACTTTCAAATTAGATGAACCTTTCATCGTCCTTGCGACTCAGAATCCTTTAGAACAAGAAGGAACTTATATGCTGCCTGAAGCACAGATGGATAGGTTTATGATGAAAATCAAAATAGATTACCCTTCTAGAGAAGAAGAGAAGAGGATTATGAATCTTAAAGCTCTTAAGCGAGATACTTCGCTTGACGTGATAATTGGGAAAGAGGAAATCTTAAAAGCTCGTGAATTAGTCGATAAAGTTTATGTTGATGAAAAAATCCAAGATTATATTATTGATATTATTTTTGCGACTAGAGCTAATGTTGACAGTAGCAAAACTCATAGTAAGCAGAAAATAAAAGACTTAGAAGGTTTACTAGAATACGGAGCTTCTCCTAGAGCTTCTATCGCTCTATTACTTGCCTCTAAAGCCTATGCTTATTTACAGGGCAGAGCCTACGTAGTACCACAAGACATTAAAAATATAGGTTTTGATGTGCTAAGACATCGAATTGGATTGAGTTTCAGTGCTAGTGCCGAAGAAAAAACTCCTGATGATCTAATTAAGATTATCTTTGATTCCATAGAGGTACCATAATATTTCGGAAAAGGTCTCTAATGAAATGATTAATAATAATCCTGTTCTAGACAAAGTTTTAATCAATCAAATCAAGAAAATATTACTTAAAAGCGATAAATTAAGCAGTCAAATATTAGCAGGGGAATATAAATCTGCTTTTAAAGGCACTGGCTTAAATTTTGAGTCTATCAGAGAATATCAGCACGGTGATGAGATTAAAAACCTAGACTGGAAAGTCACTGCTCGAATGCAAAGCCCTTATATCAGACAGTACAAAGAAGAAAGGCAGATGACTTTACTATTAGTCATAGATTTAAGTGCCTCTAGCCTTTTCGGCACTGAAGAAAAAACGAAACAAGAAATTACTATTGAACTTGCCTCTATACTTGCCTTTCTTGCCATTAAAAATAATGACAAAGTCGGACTAATGATAGTAAGTGAAGATGTAGAATTCTATCTAGAACCCAAGCAGGGAAAGGCTCATATTTTTAGGCTTATAAAAGAACTTTTAACTTTTAAACCCTTACATAAAACGACTAATATTAAGAAAGCACTGAATTCCGTTATCAGACTGAGTCCTAAACATTCAATAATTTTTTATATTTCAGATTTTTTAGATAGTAGCCACTATAACCACGAAATTAAAATTTTAAAAAAAACTCAAGACCTAAGCCTAGTCTCTATTAGAGATCCTAAGGAATTATCCTTGCCAAATTTAGGTTTTATTGAAATTTGTGACCCAGAAACAGGTCACAGTTCATTATTAAATTTAAATCGCAAAGTTAATAGGGAATATATAAACAAACTACAAAGCAATCACAGAGAAGTTTTTAAAGCAGAAATTAAAAAACTGGGAGTAAAGTTTCTGGAACTATCTACGGATAAGAATTACTTGATCGAATTACAGAAATTTTTCTTAAAAAAATAATTTTTATACTAAAATACTATTTTAATCTGGAATACTAGTATCTGTCAGTTAGCTTAACTCTTGCGTCTTATTAATTGCGGCAAGCTTACTATTTTTCATACCAAAAGCAAAATAAATAATAAGACCTATAGCCATCCAAATAAAGAATCGCTGCCAATTAGCGATACCTAATTCTGTCATTAAATAAAAACATGATAATAAGCCAAATACTGGAATTATTGAAAGCTTTTTAATCGCACTCATAATCGTGATAAATATCGTTAAAGTAAAAAATGTATAATACGGAAATTTATGTAAAAATACCTCGAAAGGTGTTTTCACTGGATCATTTAAACTAAAAAATTCTGGGAAAAAATTTATATTCCAAACATTAATCAATACAATAGTCACTAAAAACAAAGCTGGCACTATATATCTACCATTCACGAAAGGTACTTTAAACCTGCCTGCCTGAACATTTTTTGGTAACAAAAGAATACCCGCACACACTGAAACAAAAGCGAAGAGTGTACCAATACTATTTAAATCAGTCGCAAATTCACCATCTAAAATAAGAGTAGAAAGCGAAACACTAGAACCCATGACTATGGTAGCAAAGCTCGGTGTCTGAAACTTAGGATGAATATATGAAAACTTCTTAGGTAAAAGACCATCACGGCTCATTACCATCCAGATTCTCGGCTGAGCTAACTGAAATACTAATAGTACACTAGTAGTAGCGACCACAGCACTTAAAGCAAGTATCCCTCCTAACCAATGCAGTCCCACTCTTTCAAAGGCATAAGCAAGAAAATCACCGACATTAAGCTCAGTGTAATTTACCATACCAGTTAAGACTATTGATATAGCGATGTAAAGGAAAGTACAGATAAGTAAGGCATTCATCATGCCCTGTGGAAGATCTTTCTGAGGGTTTTTACACTCTTCAGCAGTGGTAGAGATAGCATCAAAACCCATATAAGCAAAAAATACAGCTGAAACCCCTTGCATCACTCCAGCAGCACCATTTGGTGCAAAAGGAACCCAGTTTGCAGGATTTACATAAAAAGCTCCCACTAATATAACAAGCAATACCACCGCCACTTTAAACAGAACCATAAATATAGTGGTATTACGTGATTCTTTAACACCAACATATACCAAAGCGGTTATGGCAGCGACTATTAAAAAAGCGGGGATATTTAAAATAAAAGGGATAGTCCCAAACAGCTTAGGAGCTGTGATCCAGAGATCATGCATTCGCTGAGTGTATTCAGGAATCACTGCCCCAGTTTCACTAAGCTTCAGAAAAACATTGTGGTACTTCTCTGCAGCAAGATAACTATTGGAAAGAAAGTCTGGCAGCCTAAGCCCAAAGCCTTCTAAAAAACTACAGAAATTTGCCGACCAGGCGATAGCCACTGTCGCATTACCTATCGCATACTCTAGAACTAAAGTCCAACCAATAATCCAAGCAACCAATTCACCAAAAGCCACATAAGCATAAGTGTAGGCACTACCAGCAACGGGTATTCTCGAAGCGAACTCAGCGTAACATAGTGCACAGAACACACACGTAATCGCCGTAAAAACAAATAATAAAGAAACCGCAGGTCCGCCATTAAAACAAGCTCTACCAATGGTAGAAAAAACACCAGCCCCTATAATTGCAGCGACACCTAAAGCCGTTAAATCTCTAGCTGTGAGAATTTTTTTTAAATTAATATGCGCCCCTGTATCTAAAGCCTCTTCAGCACAGCCTTCTATACTTTTTTTCCTAAACAGAGCAGAACTACTAGCTTTTATTTTCTCAATGACCATTAAAATCTTCCCAATATTTAGTTATTAATATTCAGCAAATCAATTCTAACATTAGGAGGGAAAAGCTGTTTTAAAAGGCTTGGTCTTATTTTGATGATAGATATTAAGTCATCGCTAACTCAAGCGGTTTATCGGCTTCCACGTAATCTAAATCTTTAGAAAAAGATTCTTCCAAAAAGAATAGTGAAACTAAGGCTAAAGTAAAACAAACTACCCCTACAATAAATGCTGAATAAATATTCCCCATACTCGTTTCTAAAGCCTTAAAAGAAAGCGTTACGGGCACTACTGCACCACGCACAAAATTAGGCACTGTAGTAGTAACAGTCGCTCGAATATTGGTACCAAAGGACTCTGATGCCATAGTCACAAAAAGAGCCCAATAGCCAGTCACTAAGCCAACTATAAAACAAAGTGCATAAAATAATTCGGTACTTAAATTTTTTGTAAAAAGAAAAATAGATGTAATTAAAATAATCGCCGTAAGGTACAGGTAAACTACTTTTTTACGGCTTTTCAAAAGCTGACTTAATAAACCACTGAAAAGATCCCCCACAGAGAGTCCTATATAAGCATACATAATAGCAAAGCCAACTTTAACTGGTTCACCAACAACAGCATTAGTAATCGAGAAGCTCTCAGAAAATTTAATTAACACACCGATGCAGTACCAGACTGGAAGCCCGATAAAAATACATGCCATATATTTTTTAAATCTCTCTTGGGAATTAAAGAGCATTAAAAAATTACCTTTTTCTACATTAGATTTTTTCACTTCGTCGAACATTTCACTTTCAAAGGTTCCCATACGTAAAGCCAGCAAAAGCAATCCTAGAACACCACCTATAATATACATAATCTGCCAGTTAGCTAAACCTAAAAAAGCAAAATGCATTTTACTAATTAGTGCAGCAGCTACCGCCCCAAAAGCTCCCATAGTAACGATAATCATAGTGCCATAGCCCCGTTTCTCTTTAGTCATAACCTCACTCACCAGAGTTACAGCAGCACCCAGCTCCCCAGCCAGTCCTAAACCAGCCACAAACCTAATCAAACTGTACTGAGTCATGTCTATAACAAAAGCATTAGCTAAATTCGCTAAAGAATACATAAGAATAGAACCAAATAAAATATTTTTTCTACCCTTTAAGTCACCCAAGATACCCCAAAGCACGCCACCAACTAGCATTCCTCCCATTTGCCACAAGAACAGTAAATAATCATACTTAGCAATTAAGCTTTCATCAGTGATTCCTATACCAGCGATGCTCTCTCTGCTTACTATATTAAAGAGCTGTAAGTCATAGACATCCACAAAATAGCCTAAAGAAGCCACTAAAATAGTTAGAGAAATAGTTTTTGTTTTTGATTCCAGCATGTCAAAACCTTTTTAAGATTATATAGTTTATGTGCGTAAAGACAAAGAATTTATAGCAAAAGATTGTAAATCCTCTTAATCACCTCTATTTCCTATCGGCAGCTCATTTAACTCTCGTTTAATAGCTCTCCATTGCGGTAAAAATTTATCCATATATGCAACAAATCTCTCATCATGAAGCCTATTGATTAAATGCACCATTTCATGAACGACAACATACTCAATGCAATGCCTAGGCTTTTTGGCTAATTCAAGATTAAGCCAGATCCTCTGAGCGTTATGATTGCATGATCCCCACTTGGTTTTCATTTTTCTAACACCAAAATCCTTAACTCTGACTTTAATCTGTTTTTCCCAGTTAGATATATATTCCTCAATCAGTTCCTTCAATTTATTTCTGTACCAACTCTCTAGAATTGTCTTCCTCTGAAGAGTATTCGTATTAGGCTTGACGTGTAGCTCAATGGTATTGTGTTTTAAGATAACTTTTGGTCTTAGATCCGTATCAATTACTTTTAATAAGTAGCGCTTACCTAGATAATAATGGTTTTCTTTATTGATGTACTCCCGAGCTGTTTCCCTTTTTTGGTTTTTTATTTTTGCTTGTTGTTTGCGTATCCAACTAAGCTTAGATATTGCAAACACTCTCAGTGTCTGTGTATCCATTCTCAGTGGAGCTGCTATTGTAACTTTTCCATGAGGTGGATGAACACTTAGATGAACATTCTTGATATTTTTTTGTACAATTTCTATGCTTATATCATCTAAGTTAAATGTTTTCATCTTAATATTCTGCTTGTTGTTTAATTATGCTGAAAAGCCTTTCGACTTCGTCCGTGCTATTAAGAATTTCAAATAAGGCACTCTTGATACGATTTTCTTTTATTGGATCGCCCTTCCAGCCATCTGGCTTTATTTCTAGGATTTTCTCGTGAATCTTAAGTGCTAAATGTTCGTTTTTGCCTAAATTATTAAAGAGTGCCTTTTGTGCTGCTGTCTTAATGGAGGCGGGAGTATCCTCAT
>JAGWWP010000049.1 GCA_018970325.1 Cyanobacteria bacterium REEB446
GATAATCTTCTTGCTCTTAAGGCTCTAGAAGCTGATTTTACAGGTAAAGTTAAATGCATATATATAGACCCTCCTTATAACACTGGTAATGCCTTTGAGCATTATGATGACGGACTAGAACACTCTCTATGGCTTAATTTGATGAAGCATAGGCTAGTTATACTGAGAAACTTACTGAGAGAGGATGGCAGTATCTGGATTTCTATAGATGATGATGAGTCTCATTATTTAAAAGTCTTGTGTGATGAGATTTTTGGTAGGGTTAATTTTGTTCGCAATATTGTTTGGCAAAAAAAATATGCGGCTGCAAATGATGCGAAAGGTATTCCTGACACTCATGACCATATTTTTGTCTATCAGAAAAGTAGTCTATTTATCAGAAAATTACTACCCAGAACAGATAAACAAAATTCTCTCTATAAATATGACAGTAATGATGGGAAAGGTTTGTGGAGATCAGACAATTTATCAGTAAAAACATATTCAAAAGACTACGATTATCCTATTAAAAATGAAAAAACAGGTCAAATTTATTACCCACCTCAAGGTCGAAGCTGGCTAAGCAACATTGACAGAATGGAACAATGGATTAAAGAAGGAAGAGTATTTTTTGGTCAAGGTGGCAATGGTGCTCCACAACTAAAAAGGTATTTAAATGAAGTGCAAAAAGGTGTTCTTGCCACATCTTGGTGGACTCATGAAGATTATGGACACAACGATGAATCAAGAAAAGAAAGTAAAGCATTATTTTCAAATCAACCTTTTAGTACCCCAAAACCAGAAAGACTCATAGAACGCATTTTAACTTTAGCCTCTAACCCTGGTGACCTAATCCTAGACTCATTCCTCGGCTCTGGTACTACTGCCGCTGTCGCTCATAAAATGGGTAGAAGATGGATAGGTATAGAATTAGGTGAGCATTGTGATACTCACTGTGTACCACGCTTACAGAAAGTAATAAATGGTACAGATCAAGGAGGTATATCTAAAGCTATGAACTGGACTGGTGGTGGCGGTTTTAAATACTATAATCTCGCTCCTAGCTTGCTTCAGCAGGATGAAAAAGAAAACTGGTTAATTAACCCTGATTACGATGACAATATGCTCGCTGAAGCTATGGCTAAACATCAAGGTTTTACATATAAACCTAAAATAGAAAGCTTCTGGAAACAGGGTTTCTCTACTGAGAATGACTATATCTATACTACTGATAAGCTTATTAGTCTAAAACTCTTAGAGGAAATTCATAGCAGCATGAGGGCTGGGGAGACACTTTTAATCTGCTGTAAAGCTTTTGAGGCTAAATGTAAAAATGCTTTTGATAACATCACCATTAAAAAAATCCCTGCTTCTGTACTTAAAAAATGTGAATTCGGGAAAGAAGACTACTCCTTAAAAATCACTGAAACGAATTCAGAAGAAGAGCCTAGCCTCGCCTAAAGTATATGAGTAACCTTAACTATATATCTAGTCGTTTAAGTCTCAGAGAGCCACAGAGAAAAAGTCTAGAAATATTAGCAGATTTAGTAGAGGAAGAAATTATACTCTCTGATCTAGACTTAGAGAGTGCTTTAAATAGAGTTAAAGCTAAATTTCCTATCTTTAAAGACTTTGAGCGTGATTTTATTAATATCTGCTTCTCTTTAGCTACTGGCGTAGGTAAGACCAGACTTATGGGAGCCTTTATTAGTTATCTTTTTAAAGAAAAGAATATAAATAATTTTTTCGTTTTAGCTCCGAACCTCACTATCTATGAGAAACTTAAAGCCGACTTCACTACTATCTCTAGTCCTAAATATGTCTTTAGAGGTATAGATAGCTTCGCCGTAAAAGCTCCCGTGATCATCACTGGTGATGATTATGAATTTAAAAGTGCTCAACTGAGCAATAGACAAAAAGATACTGTACTAATAAATATCTTTAATATAGGTAAACTAAACTCCGAGATCAAGGGTGATAAAAACTCTAGCAAGCCTCGCATTAAAAGGCTTTCTGAAGTTTTAGGTAAATCCTATTTCGAGTTTCTTCAGGGTTTAGAAAACTTAGTAATTATTATGGATGAGGCTCATAGATACAGAGCTGATAGAGGCGTGGCTGTCATTAATGAGTTAAAACCGATTCTAGGAATAGAATTAACCGCTACACCTATCATTGAGGCTAAATCTAAAAGTGCTGAAAAAAGATTCCAAAACATTATCTATGAATATTCACTAGCTAATGCTATCCGAGATGGTTTCGTAAAAGAACCAGCGGTAGCTACTAGAAAAAACTTTGATCCTACTAATTTATCAGAAGAAGAGCTAGAAAGAGTCAAACTAGAAGATGCTATTCAGATTCATAGAAAGACTCAAGAGCACTTAAAGGCTTACTGTTATGAAAAATCACTGCCCTTAGTAAAACCCTTTATTCTAGTAGCTTGTAAAGATACTGAACACGCTAATAATATTCTTAACTATGTTAGATCGGATGAATTTTTTACAGGTTACTTTAAGCAAAGAGCTATAGAAATTCATACTAAAGTTACTGATGATGAGTTCTTTAAAGAACTCTCTAAAATAGAAAGACCTGAAAACACGGTAGAGATAGTAATTCATGTAAATAAATTACGTGAGGGCTGGGATGTAAATAACCTTTATACGATAGTACCCCTAAGAGCGTCTGTCTCTCAGACTTTAACCGAACAAACCATCGGACGTGGTCTTAGACTTCCTTTCGGCAAAAGAACTTATGAACCCATTTTAGACAGACTAACTATAATCGCCCATGATAATTATGAAAAGCTAATCACGGAAGCTAATAAGCCCGATTCTTTAATTAATAAAAAGAATTTTATAGAAATAGATTTAGATGAGTTAAAAGAAGAAAGCTTTTATACGCCTAGTTTATCTCGCTTAGAAGAAAAATACTTCTTAAACACTAAAGAAGCAGATAAGCTCTCTGACGATGAAAAGGAAAAATATATAGCAGAAAAAACTTGTTTAAAAATCATTTCAGAAGTCATAGAAGAAGATAAAGATACTGAAAGCCTCTTTAAAACTAATATTTATAAAACTAAACAGTCTTCAATAGGTGAACTAATAAATAAAACGGCTTCTGAATTAGGTTTAAATGCAGAATCTAAAGAAAAATCTATAAAATTAGTTCAAGAAAAATTCAGTAATTTTCAAGAATTTAGTAAAACAGTAAACATAGTAAATAACAACAGGGACGAGGACAGAAAATTTTTTATTAAAATCCCGAGAATAATCAGGCAGGCTGTTTCAGAAGATTTAGATTTTTCCATTAAAGATTTTGAATTGAATCTTATGCCATTTTTAAGGTTTAACCTACTAATCGACCAAAATATCTTAATTCAAGCTCTTAGAGAGGAAGAGAGTACTCTGATTTATAAACAAGAAATCGAAAAAGTAAATTTGATTTGTGATGATAAGGTTCTTAAAAGAGAAATTATTTCTCATTTAATAAACTATCCTGTAATAGATTATGATAGCCAATCAGAAACGCTGTATAAGCTTTTAGATCAGCTTTTCGATTACTTACTAAAACAATATCCAAAACAAAAAGATATTACTAATATAGTTCTCTACTATAAAAAAGAAATCGCTGAAAAGCTTTATGAACAAATAGAAAATAATCTTATTTCATCTGAAAGCACTATAGAAACTAGTTTTAATGGAACTTATCATAGCGAACTCAAAAAACCTAATGGGATTAATGCTAAAGAAATCAAAAATTACCTAGAATCAATAGAAAGCACTACCAATGAAACTTTTAAGAAAATCTCTTTTAACGGTTTTAAAAAATCCTATTTTCTCAATTACGCTTTTTCGTCTAAACCAGAACTTCTTTTTGCAAGAATCTTAGAGCATGATGATAGTGTAAAAAAATGGCTAAGACCACATAAAGAGCAGTTTGAACTTTATTATAAAAATAGTAATAGCATAGAGCAGCGTTACGAAGCAGATTTTGTCGTTGAAACAGATACTAATAAATTTATAATAGAGATTAAACGCTCAGATCAAATAGATAGTTTCGATGTTCAAGCTAAAAAGCAGAGTGCAATTGATTTCTGTAATATAGTTAATGATTTTAATAAAAATAATGAATGGGCTTATCTATTAATTCCGCATGATGAGATTAAGTCTAATTATACTTTTGAGTATTTTTTGAAAGGGTTTAAAGCAGAAAAATAAAATGCCACGACTAACTAAAGAACAAATCATAAAAAAAATTAGCTCTGGAAAACTTTTAGAGGTTCTTATTCCTAATGTTGAACTTAAATCATCTTGGCAACAAGAATATGGCAAAGATAGAATTTTCAGACAAATGATAGAACATGGTAAAAGAGAACCTATAATTGAATTTCAGCAATTTAAAAACTTTGGAAAATGGAAAATAACTCTTTATAATGAAGAAAATAATTTACCGATTACCCTATTAATAAATAGATTAAAAGAGTATTTTTCTAACTCAGATGAATGGAGGTTAGCTACAGCAATAGTTTTGTGGAAAAATAAAACTTGGAATCAAATACTTTCTTTTCTAGATGAGCATTATATAAGAGTCACAGAAAGAATAATAGAAAATTCTCACTCCCCTGTAATTCCTAACCTAAGTGATAGAAACAGTAAACCTTTATTAAAACGCTGGGTTATAGCTCTTTTCCAAAATCAAACCATAATTCCCTTTAGTACGGATGATGAACTCACTTATCTAAACGAATTTCGTATTCTATCAAAAAAAATGAATGGAATACTATCAAATATTCAAGCAAGAGAGCACATAGGGTTAACTAATACTAAAGCAGAAATCTCTCAATTAACTAATCTCTTTACCAAATGGCAGAAACAAGGCTTAGTTAAAAAGAGTTTAAAGCGAGGTGAATGGATATTTCTGAACAATTAAATAATAGTTATGTCGTCGCTATGTCGTCGGATTTACTCACTAAAATATAAACAAAAATGCAAATAAACCAACTCCTAGAAACCATACGCCTGAAATATAATCCAGAAGAGAATATTATTACTATTTATAATTTAAACCTTCATACGGAAAGACTTTTAAATAGCATCACTGAACTTAATTTTAAAATTAATGAAAACTCAGAAAAATCATTAATGTTTTTTAGTAAAGATTTATCTAATAGTGCTTTATTAAATAAGGAAATTAAAAACTTAAATATCACTAGCCCTGATATAAAAACATTCACTGGGAGCTTTAATTACGATAATCAAGAAAAAAATATTTATAAACTCAGGCTCATATATAACATAGATGGTGAAATTAAAAGCGAAATATCACTCTATGAAAGGTTTTTAGAAAATAATATTATTAATTTCACTATAGCTAAAAACTTTAAAATTAATAGTGAAGATAAAAAATGGAAGCATAAATTCTTTCCTAGAGAGGAAATCAGCTTAAATAATTTAATATCATTAGAAACCCGCTGTGATGAGTTAAATACTAATATAAATCATGTAAATAAAAACATTATTTCAGTGCCAGACACTAATCACGAATTAATCTGGACTAATGAAAAAGATGAAATCTGCGAAGGCTCTTTTACTAATATATTTTTCAGAAAAAATAATCAATGGCTAACGCCTCATATAGACTCTAATTTACTGAATGGTACTATGAGAAAGATTTTAATTAATGAGCTAAAAGCCTCTGAAAAAAAGACTTTTATCTATGACTTGGAAACAGCAGATGAGATTATTCTCTGTAATTCTATGTTGGGTAAAGTTAGAGGTATATTAAACTAAAACACAGGCTATTGTTAAAATTAAAAAATATTTTTTAAAACCCACGAAACATAATACAGAGGATATTTTCTAAGATTATTTAATTCATCTATTTTTATATTTCTAGCACTTAAAATAGTTTTAAAACCAATATTCTTGTAACGCTGAGAAAAAGAATATAAGCTCTTAGATTTAGTTATATGACCAGATTTAACTTCTATAGGGTAAAGTTTTCCGTCTATTTCTTTTAAAAACTCGATCTCTGACTGATTCTCTTTCCATGAATATAAAGTTTTATCATTTCCTTGAAAGCTTAAAAGTTCCATAGCTACAAAGTTTTCAGCGTAATAACCCTTATAAGAACCATAATCATAGTCAAGAATAGTTAAAGGAGAAATTTTACTTAAAGCTCCTAAAATACCTACATCAAAAATCATTAACTTAAAAGAATTTTCCTTGGTATAAGCTTTTAATGGCAAATCAGCCTTTTCAAGAATAGGTATTTTAATAATCAATCCAGTCGCATCAAGCCAATCTATAGCACCAGCGAGCCTTGAATACCTATTCTTTTCAGGAATAATTCCTTTGAATTGAAACTTAGTCGCAGAGCCATTTATATCCCTTGCTAAATGCAAAGGAATATGAGTCCATATTTTAGTTAAGTGCAGAGCATTCTCTTTACCAGAGTGTTTCGCCATATCAGCCATATAATCATTAACTAACTGATTCTGTTTCTCTCTTACTAATTTAAACACATTCTTTGATTCATTTTTATTTTCTACATATTCTGAAACCACTTCAGGAAGACCTCCTACGATAAGATAAATTTTAAATATATCCCAAAGCTTCTCGTGTATTGGTTCTGGTATTTCATCTTTCACCTTGTCTAAAAAATTAACTAAATCTTTTTTACTTAAAGCTAATAAAAATTCTCTAAAAGACATCGGATACATTTCTAAAGTATCTACTTTCCCAACGGGAAAAGAAAATTCATTTAAAGTAACACCTAATAAAGACCCTGCTGCTGTAACAGCTAATTCTGGTATTTTTTCATAAAAATATTTAAGGCTAGTTAAAGCTCTAGGACAAGCTTGTATTTCATCTAGAATCAAAATATCTTTTTTAAGATTAATTTTCTTCTCCTTATATAAAGAAATATTTTTTATAATCCTCTCTGGATCTAAATCATCATTAAAAAAACTAGATAGCCTACTATCTTCTTCAAAGTTAAAATAGTGTTGAGTTATAGCATTTTCACATAGATAATTATGTCAAAATTGACACTTTTATATAGATAACCTAAGAAGCCTTCAAAGGCATAATGACGTAAATATGCTCAGCACCTGATTCTGGCTTAATAATCGCTGGGCTTTCTTTATGGTGAATTAAAAATATAACTAACTCTGAATCTACTACCTTAAGAAAGTCAATCAGGTACTTGATATTAAAATTAATCTCAATATCTTCTCCTTGATAATGAGTCACTGGAATACTTTGAGTGGCATTACCAAAATCTAAGTTATTACTATCTAGTTTTAAAGTCTCTGCTGATAAACTTAGTTTAACCATATTGGTTATCTCATTTGCCATAACTGAAACCCTGTCTAGAGCTGAAAGAAACTCTTTTCTATCTATAACAGCTCTTTTATCATGTCCAGTAGGAACTAATTCTAGGTAATTAGGATAATTACCTTCTAGTAATCTCGTTACTATATATCTATCTTCTGTTTTAAAAACTACCTGTGAAGAAAGAAAATAGATGCTTAAATTATCATCAATACTGGTATCTAAAATCTTCTGAATATCAAGCATAATCTTAATCGGCACTATGACTACTTTATGCTTAAAATTAGATTCTTTTAAATCAGGTAATTTATGAGAGAAAGCTGAAAGCCTGCCACCATCAGAACTAGCTAAATCTAAAAAGTATTCTTTGGAATCAAGTGCCTGATTATATTCCTCACGAATAGCTATATAAATACCACCTAAAATATTATTAAGGTCGAATCTAGAAGCAGATATCTGAACTACGTTTATAAAATTTAAAAAATCTTGTCTGTTAATAATTACTGGTGACTGATTTTCTAAGTCTGGTTTTTCAAAAGCAGGGAAATCTTCTCCAGGAAAACCTATTAAATCAAATTTTATTTTCTCTGAACCAATTTTAAGGACTTTACTTTCATTTGCAAAAGATAAATTTAATTCTTCATCAAAAAACTTACTAGATATTTCTTCTATTTTTTTAGCAGAAACAGCTATAGAACCTTCTTCTAGATTAGTAGATGGAATAGTCGCTTCTATCCAGAAATCTAAATCAGTAGCATTAACTAAAAGTTTATTATCCAGTGTCTTGAGATAAATATTATTCAAAATTGGTTGAAGTGCCTTAGCGGGAACTGCTTTATTAACGGATTTTATCGCTTTATCTAATAATTTCTGAGAAACAGTTAATTTCATGTTTACAAAATATATCAGGTTTTTAAGAGATAAAACTAAGATTTCTTTTTAATAATAAATAACTTAATTAAATATATTTATAAAACTAATAGTAGTTTATCTTGTAGAAACTGTTTAAAACTCTTAAAACCATTTTACTAATTGACTTTAAGCCTTGTTGAAAACTTATATAATCATTTCTCGTTAAGTTACTTGACATAAAATTTTTATATAAGTTCTGTAGAAAACTTTCTATTAAAATTACTCTGACAAGTTTTCTACATAGCCGAGTTCAATTAACTTGTTCAAAAGTTTTTCTACAGAATCGTTTATATTAGTCTCTTCCGTGTTAAGAGTTAGATCTGGATTTTCTGGAACATCGTAAGGATCACTTATTCCAGTGAAATTTTTAATTTCACCAGCTCTTGCTTTCTGGTATAATCCTTTCACGTCTCTTTCCTCTACTTTTTCTAAACTGGCTTTTATGAAAACTTCTAAGAAGTTTTTACTATAAGTTCTAGCTAATTCCCGAGCTTCTTTATAAGGAGCTATTACTGGTACTATAACTAAAACATTATGTTTAGATATTTTTCCTGCTAGAAAGGCGATTCTTTGTATATTTGTAATCCTATCTTTTCTCTCGAAACCAAGACCTTTATTTAAATGTTCTCTAATCTCGTCCCCATCAAGCATTTCTAAAGGAAAATCTTGATTATTTTTTGAAAGCTTTCCTATTAGTGCGTTTGCGATAGTACTTTTACCTGAACCAGATAGACCAGTTAACCAAAGAGTAAGACCTTTTTTCAGTTTATATTTCATTTTCTTTTTTAGTTTAACATTGCTATTAAGCTTTTGATCTTTACTCGGACTCTGTATTTTATCTAAAGGGTCATTTAGCCATTGATTTAAAACGTAATCACAGTCTGAAAATATATTAGTGAGTGATTCTATTTCTTCTTTTTTAAACTTACTTAGAACATAATTAGCCCTTTCATCTCCTTGGGGATTAGGTCCTATGCCTATTCTAATTCTAGAAAAGTCTTTATTTCCTAGCTTACTTATAATATCTGCGACACCATTGTTACCAGCAGCACTTTTACCGAATGAGAATTTGACTGTCTTAAAATCTAAACTTAGTTCATCATGAATAACTAAAATATTTTCAGGTTTAATTTTGTAAAAACTACAGAATTTTTGGACACATGAACCAGAAAGATTCATATAAGTTAAAGGCTTAACTAGAATAATGCCTTCACCGATACTTTTATTAAATATTTTCTTCTGAGTACTTTCACTTATTTCGCAGCATAAAGCTTGAAATTTTTTTTCTTGTTTAAAATCTAAGGAATATTTTTTAGTTAAATAGTCTAAATACTCAAAACCGATGTTATGCCTAGTTGATTTATATTTATCTTCTGGATTTCCTAGCCCAATAATTAATTTCACACCTGAATTATAACCAGTAAATCTCTTTTTTTATCAAAATTAGGACTTTGGTTAGTTTCCCAATGTAGAATAAAATCTTAAGTATGGATGGTGAAGATAGAGAGCTTGTATCTACTCTTGTCGAAGAGATTTTTGGAAGATCGGTTACGGAGGAGACTCTGAACCTTATTTATGCTTTAGTAATGAAAAATTTAGATTCTTAGTAGATGCCACTGTCAGAAAACGAAATTAAAAAAAAGATAGTACTGTCCTTACTGGATTTCTCTACTCACACGGATTTATATTCTGATGATGAAGTTAGCCCTTCAAGTAAAAAAGAAATGTTAGCTATAGCTCTTGAAGTAAATAAGCTAATTAAAAATCTTTCACTACCTAATAATGAAATGGAATTATATAAGCAGGGTAATTATATAATTCCTAGAAATAAAAATTATTTAAGAGTAAAGCGAGCTGCTGAGCTTGTTTTCTTTTATAAAGCTGATTTAAATGTTATATCTATGGATTTAGGCGTAAGTATTTCAGAAGCTAGTGAGCTATCTGATGTGGCTATTGAATATATTTCTGATAATTTAAAGTTAAATGATTTTACTAAAAGTTTAATTAGTGATAAACCGATAAAATCTAAACAGGCTGGGACAAGGTCTCAGACAGCCCCACAGCAGCCTCTACCGCCACAAAGTAAGTCAATAGGATGTATGGCACCTATTTTATTTCTTGTTTTGTTAGGGTCCATAGGTTACATGATATATGACAGATTCTTTATGAATAATGCTACTCAACTCACTTCCCTTATGAATGAATATAGGTCTGATAATAGACAGTTAGCTTCTTTGTCTGTGGCTTCTAAATCGAAGGAGATAGTGATAAAAGGTTCAGGTGCGTTAATTCAAGTATTTGAAGATTATAAAACTGGTTTTAGAATTGATAATCCAGGACTTAATCTTAATCTTCAAGTAACAGATTCTACGATTGCGATTAACGATTTAACTGATGGAAAAATAGATGTGGCTTCTTGTTCTAGAATACCTACAGTTGCAGAAAGAAAGAAAGCGGTGAAACTTTCTAATAAAGAACTTGTTGATCATAAAATAGCTTTTGATGTAGTAGTAGTAATAGTAAATAAAGCTAATCCGATAGAAGTATTATCAGTAGAGGATCTTCAGAAAATATATTCTAATGAAGCTATTAGATGGAGAGATTTTCAAGGCTTTGATGCTCCTATTAAAAAATACTCTAAAACTTTTGAACACGGCACGGTTAGCTTCTTTAAAGAGAGAGTTCTTTATGGAGATGCTTTTTCTAATGATGTTACTCAGATCTATGATATTAAGCAGATTCTCGATTTAGTTGAAAATGATCCTAACGCTATTTCCTTTGCTAGCTTAAGTGATGTTAAGAATCGTAATGTAAAAATACTTAATATAGCTACAGTGTTTGATGACAGAGGTGTTTCACCAGTTACTATAGATGTAAATGGTAATGTGAGTATTGCGGTTGATATGGTGAAACAGGGTCAGTATCCATTATCTAGATATCTTTATTTAGTTACTGCTGGTAAATTAACAACTAATGTCGCGAAGTTTATAGATTATATGAGAAGCGGTAGTGTGCAGTCTAAGCTCGATCAATATAGTTTAGTTAGTATCTATGATTAGGTTTATTAGAATAATATTATTTCAAATCATGAAACATCTCTAAGACGGCTTTCTCGGTATTTTCCCAGTCTAAACAGTCATCTGTAACGGAAATACCATATTTTAATTCTGTTAAATTTTCTGGAATAGCTTGGCTGCCACCATAAATATTTCCTTCTACCATAAAACCTACTACTGATTTGTTGCCTAGGTTTTTTTGGCGAGTAATTTCTTCTAATATAGCGGGCTGTTTATAAGGATCTTTACCAGAGTTAGCATGGTTACAGTCGATTATCATTTTAGTTTTTATCTTAGCTTTCTCTAATTCAGCTTCATATCCCTTAATATGTTCTTCACTATAATTAGGTCCACCATTACCACCGCGTAAAACTACGTGACAGTTTGGGTTTCCGTTAGTATGAAAAACAGAAAGTTTACCGTCTTCTTGATGAACACCTAGAAAACTATGAGGACTGATAGAAGACTTTATCGCATTAATAGCGACTGTAACGTCTCCATTCGTAGCATTTTTAAAACCAACAGGCATAGAAAGCCCACTTGCCATTTCTCTATGTGTCTGAGATTCAGTAGTTCTAGCCCCGATAGCTGTCCAAGTGACGAAGTCAGCGATATACTGAGGAACTAAAGGGTCTAACATTTCAGTCGCACACGGGACACCCATCATATTAATGGTTTTTAATATTCTTCTAGCAGTGCGCAGCCCCTCTTCAACATGGAAAGAACCATTTAGGTGTGGATCATTAATTAAGCCTTTCCAGCCAGTGGAAGTTCTGGGTTTTTCAAAATAGACTCGCATAACGATTTCCATTTTGTCTTTAACCTGTTCTCTTAATTGGCTGATTTTCTCAGCGTAATGATAAGCAAGTTCTTGATCATGAATAGAACAGGGTCCGATAATGGCGAGTAGACGAGAATCTTCACCATTGATGATTTTCTTTACAGCTTCACGACTTTGATAAACATGGTTTGTTACACTATCACCCGCGGGAATTTCCTCTCTGATTTGCTTTGGTGTCACCAATTCGTCAATTCTTTCTATATTGACATTGAATACTTTAGTTTTTTCTAAATTTTTCATTATGTAGTCCCAATAATAATTTTACGGTATTGTATAATTAATTTTGTCATTTCTATACTGGAAAAAGAATTAATTAAAAAAGGAGAAATTATGGGAGTATTAGTTGGAAAACAAGCACCTGAATTTACAGCACCTGCTGTAGTAAATGGAACAGAATTCAAAGAGATTAAATTAAGTGATTTTAAAGGTAAAAAGTATGTAGTACTTTTCTTTTATCCTTTAGATTTCACTTTTGTTTGTCCTACTGAATTACACGCGTTCCAAGCGAAATTAGCAGAATTTAATTCATTAGATACAGAAGTTATCGGAGTATCTGTGGATTCTAAATTCTCTCACGCTGCTTGGTTAAATACAGATAAATCAGAAGGCGGAATTAAAGGCGTTAAGTATGCTGTAGTTTCTGATCTTAAAAAAGAAATTACTACTGCTTATGACGTTCTAGAACCTAATATGGGAGTAGCTTACAGAGGTTTATTCCTAATCGACAAAAATGGTATCGTTCAACACCAAGTAGTTAACAACCTTCCATTAGGTAGAAATATTGATGAGGCTATCCGTATGGTTAAAGCTCTTCAGTTCTTCGAGAAAAATGGTGAAGTTTGCCCAGCTAACTGGAATGAAGGTGCTAAAGGCATGAAGCCTAATGAAGATGGTTTAAAAGAATTCTTTTCTAAAGAAGCCGTTGCTGCTTAGTTCTTAGCTTAATAAAATGAAAAAGATCCCTGTTACTTTAAAATAACTGGGATCTTTTTCGTTTAGGAAAAAAGTAATTTTAATTTTCAAAGATTTTTAAACAGATAGATACTCTTTCTTTAAAGTCAAATCTGATTACCGAGCAAGCCGCCCAAGATTTCGTGTTTAAACCATTCTAGAATTGAATTCTTTGTTTACATTTTGTTTATGCATTCTATAATCAGGCAGAATAAGGGTTTAAGTCTTTTTATG
>JAGWWP010000009.1 GCA_018970325.1 Cyanobacteria bacterium REEB446
CGGTATGAGGTTTTGGATCATTTTGCCGACGTCGGGAAAACGATCAACATGCCTAAGGGAGCAGGAAAGGAAATTCATGACATCATGCTTACTCGTTATGCATGCTATCTCATCGCTCAAAATGGTGATCCAAAAAAAGAAGAAATAGCTTTTGCACAAACATATTTCGCATTCCAAACAAGAAAACTAGAAATCATTCAAAAAAGACTTATTGAATTTGAGAGATTATCTGCAAGAAAAAAATTAACTGAAACAGAAAAAGAACTATCAACGTTAATTTACGAACAAACTGGTAGTGATAAAAACTTTGCATTAATTAGGAGCAAAGGTGATGCAGCATTATTTGGGCATTCAACACAGGAAATGAAAAGTAAATGGGGCGTTCCTGCTACCAAAGCTCTTGCAGATTATGCACCCACTATTATTCTTAAAGCCAAAGACTTTGCTACTGAGATTACCATCTATAATTCAAAAACCAATAAACTAAAAACAGAATCCGATATATCAAAAGAACATATTCTCAATAACAAAACGGTTAGAAACACTTTATTAGAAAGAGGTATAAGACCAGAAGAAGTCGCAGCAGAGGAAGATATCAAAAAAGTTGAAAGAAGGTTAGCTTCAGAAACTAAGCAAAGTCTCAAAAAAAGTAAGGGACTTAAAGAGACTAAATCTTGAAAATATAATGAATCTAGATATTAATTTTAATGATTTAATAAATGACTCTAATTCTATATTAAAAGTTGATAAACAATGGTGTCCGCTATATTATCGTCGTGAAGATGATGAACAAAGAATTTTCATTGGAAATGCCGTAATAGATTTAAAATATGCTGAAAAATATATGCAGACTTACTCTTGGAACCTTAATGAAATCTCAGACTGGTCCGGCCATATTTTCGATTGGGGATTTTTATATAGTAAAAATTCAAAAGGTCAGATAAAAAAGACTGCTTATCATGGGAAGTTAAAACCTCTTCTTTATAAGAGGACTTTTGATAATAATCAAAGAGACTCTTTCTTTGAGGTGCTTGAAGAATTCAGACTGTTCTTAAATCTCTATCAGAGAAAAGATGAGAATGATGAAAACTATTACATACTCGGCAACAATGATGATGATATTGAAGTAATTAAATTTGATAGCGGAAACTGTTTTATTAGAAAGACTTATTTGCAGGACTATCTATTTAAGACTAAACGAGCTTTTATTATAAGCTTTTTAATTGAAAGATATTTTCAGAAAACACTTGAAGAACTGAGCCTAGAAGAATGTGGAGGAGATAACATTAGGACAGCGAGTGATAATCTTCTGATATTTAATTACGCTAGATTTGAACCTTATATTAAAGAAAAAGGCAAAAGCAGCTCTAGGGCTGAAGGTAAAAAGCTTTTCTATGGTAAAAAAATTGAAAACCTTTTCGGTAAAGAGGAATATATCGATTTTATAGTCGATATAGATGAAAATAATCAAGAAAAAAGACTTTCTTGTAAACAGAAAGATGAGGATATTCACTTACAACTTACTGTGATATTTTTCACAAAAGATGTTTTAAAGAAATATTATGATAATCCAAAATGTCATACCTACCAAGGATCTATTGAGCATCCTGCATGGATATTACAAATTGATAATGATCATAATGATCACGTTGCTGTTTATCTATATAAATTAGCTTGTTTACCACATCAGGAACAGCTTTATTGGAGGAGTTATAACGTACCTGCTGAGGGTAAAAAGATGAGCCTAAGCTTTTTTAGCAGTACTATAATGGGAGAATTCTCTTACCCAGAGCAAAGTGTCAATAAATTTAAATGGCTATATCCGCAAATAAATCTGTTTTGGCAGAAAAGCTTTGGCTTTGAATTATACTCAGCTCTTCATCAGGATGATAAATATAATTTAGATGGTTTAAATGACATTATTAACAATGAAAATGATTTAGATAGGGCGATGCAAAGCCTTACCAAAGTTATGATTGGCGCTATAAATGAAAAAGATATAAATCAATTAATTCAAAACGGAGATAAAATTATTGGTGGAATTAATCGCTTAGAAAGATTTCTAGAGAAGCAAACTATAATTGAATCAGCAATAGCCTTATCTTTAATTAAGCAGCTAAGGGATATTCAAACTTTCAGATCACAAAGTACTGCTCACAACAAGGGGCATAATTATGATAAATTAGTCACAGAAGATCCTAAAATAAAGTCCAATCCCCAAGAAGCTTTTCGTGAGATTTTAAATAATTTAAATTCTATCTTCATAAAAATTCTTTCACCAAACGCCTATACTCAGCAATCGCATACAGAGGTATAGAGAGAATATCTTTATCCGTATACAGTGCTTCCTGTGAAAATTTAATACCAATAGGGCTTTCATACTGCTTCATAAAACTCAGAAGGCTTCTTAATTTCCCACGCTTACCACTTTTAACTTCTACAGGTACCACTCGGGAACCTACATTCACCAGATAATCGACTTCAGCGGATTGATTAGAACCACTTCTTTCCCAATAGTACAAACTATCATTAGTATAAAAGTCTTTAGCGCTTAAGATCTCTTGACCAGCGAACTGTTCCGTAATCGCACCTGCCGCAATAGAATGAAAATCTTCTCCTAAAGCAATTTCTTCATTCATACCTAAAATATTCTGAACTAAACCTACATCTAAATGTATAACTTTAAAATCCTTATCACTAGCTTCAGCTTCAAAAGGCAACCCTGCACCAGATGTACGAATCACTTTATGAATCACACCTGCTAAACAAAGTAACTCTAAAGCATTTTTCAAATCACGCGATTTTACATCTTGATTAACATTAGAATACTTAAATTTAGAACCTATATATTTAGAGCTCTTCATAAACACTTGCTCTAAATAAGCATGGTGCGATATTTTCGAATATTTACCGAAATCATCTTTATAGGTATTAATTAATGACTTCTGTATTTTAAAAGCCTCTAAGATACCCCGATTCAGGTATTCATACACTACTAAAGGCATACCTCCGCAGAGTAAAAAATCTCTTAAATCCTTCAGAAGATCCTTATGAATAGAGGTACTTACTGGTGTTTTTAAATTTAAATTTTTAATATAATCCAATTTAATTTTGGCTCCTTTTGCCAAAAGGAACTCATAGAAAGACATTGGACGCATAAATAAATAATGAATGCGCCCAACGGGTATACTAATTTCTTCTTTCTTTAAAAGAAACTCAAGCAAAGAACCAGCAGCTATAACGTGTAAACCCGTTTTATTTTCATAAAAAGATCTAAGAGAGCGTAAAGCAATAGGAGACTCTTGTATCTCATCAATAAAAATCAGCGTATTTTTAGCTGAGATTTTTTTTAATGTTTTAATCTCAAGCGCCGTGCATATCTCATCTACATTAGTCGTCTTAAAACAGTCAAGAAACTCTGGCATTGTTTCAAAATTTATTTCAATAAAATTTTTAAAATTCTCTTGCCCAAATTTTCTTATAGTGAAAGATTTTCCTACCTGCCTTGCACCGCGAAGGATTATTGGTAAAGGCTTAGATTCTTTAGACCAATGAATTAGCTCCTTCTCTATATTTCTTTGCATACTATCTATTAAATATACCCACTTTTGGCTAAATTATCTATTATTTTTAGCCAAATATGCAGCTAGGCTTGCCCTTGCTAATTATTTTTTATAGAAACTAACGTGCAGCACACAAACACAAACTAAAATTCTCAAAAATACTATAATTTCAGAATGCCTGGAGTAGAATTAAAATTAAAACATAACGCTGAAGAAAAAAATAAATATTTAGCACTCAGTTTCGCTATCGCCTTCGGTTACTTTACCTTCGGAGCGATTACTAATGTCGCTGGAGCGATTATCCCTAAAATTAGTGAAACCTATAATGTCTCACCTTCACTTTCAGTCGTACTTGCAGCCGTTTTTTTTATCGCTTATGGTTTTACATCACTGCCTTGGGGCTTAGTGATTACGGCGGCGGGTAAGAAAAAAACTTTAATCTATAGCACTTTAGTAACCATACTCGGCGTCTTACTCTTCGCTAATATTTCTGGCTTTATTATTAATATGATCTCTATGTTTATCTGTGGCATAGGGGTTACTGGTATTCAGGTAGTTTTAAACCCTCTCGTAAACGATATTTCATCACCTGAAAAATACTCTAGAAACCTTACTATATTTATGGTGCTTATGGGAGCAGGTAGCTACTGCGCGCCCCAGTTAGTGACTCTTATTAAGAACTTAAATTTACCGTGGACTTTTAGTTACTGGGTATTTTCAGTATTAGCTGTAATTATGTTAGTTTTAATTAGCTTACAGAAATTCCCAGCAGCCGCTAAAGAAGAGCATTCCCCAGATGAGGTTAATCTTATTAACGAAGCTACAGCCACTGTAACCCATCACGAGAACCTTTCAGTAGCTAAATCAAACCCTGTCCTAGAATTACTTACACAGCAGCCTTTAATCTATTTATATGCTCTTGGTATTTTTCTTTATGTAGGTGTAGAAGTGGGTTTAGCGAACACACTCAGTTTTTATTTAGAAGATAAATATAAAATTACTGAAACTCTAGGAGTCACGGCTGAAGCACTAAAAAACACCACTATTAGTAATTACTGGGGAGCCCTGCTTCTAGGCAGGCTTTTAAGCTCATTATATTTAGATAAAATTTCTAGCCGCTTAGCGATTCAGATTCATGCGGTTTTAGCTTGCATAGCTTTATTTTTCGCTATTAGCAGTAATGATCTAAATGTCGCTCTGTGGACATTACCAGCAGTGGCTTTTTCTATTTCGATTATGTTTCCTAGCATTTATGGTCTTACGACTAAGAGCTTTGCTCCTAAATACGCAGATGCCATTTCTAGTATTCTCTGCACTGCGATTATTGGTGGAGCCTTTATAGGTCCTCTAATCGCGAAGGTAGCTGAATTAGCTCAAGGCTCACTTGATGTACCTAATTGGAGTGTAGGTTTTATAGTGGCTTTTGCTTGTTACGCTTATCTGTTTGTGGTTTCGTTGTTGCCAAAACAAATTAAGTAGTAATGAACCAAAAAAAATACTTTGATTATATAGAAGAAAGGTTGACTACTCTAGCTACGAGAATCAAACTCAGGGGGCAATTGAATATTTTAGACCTAAACATTCATAGCGAAGATTTTTATTGTCGTTTTTTGAATTTATTATATGAATATAAACGATTAACTAACCTGAATAATAGTGAGAAACAAAATATTGAAGCTATTGATTTAATTGATACAGAAAAGAAAATCTACATACAGGTCTCTGCAACTGCAAGCAAACAGAAAATAGAATTAATGGATGATAAGCAACTAGTTAAAATTGCCAATCTTGCAAATAATAAAAATATACAATTCATAGCATCAATCCTTCAAGACAAGCTACCAGAGGAACTTAATAGAGATGAGTATATTATATTAAAACTCTCAGAAGATGATAAACTCTTCAAGATTGAAAATCAAGAAATAAACCAGTAAGTTAAAAATGCCTTTTCTTATTCAAGCTTAAGCCCCCCTGCTGCACCAATAAAACTTAAATAATTACTAGAATCTATCTGAAGATTTTTAGCTTGAGGATAGTCCTTAAGCCAAGTTAATGAGGGTTTCCATTTAGATTTAGTTTTAAATTTAATTTCATAAGCATAAAGCTTTCCGTTTATTTCTTCTATTAAATCTATTTCTTGTTGCTCATAAGTTCTCCAAAAATAGCTTCTAGGCTCAACTCCACTGATTAATTTTGAATATTCATGATATTTAAGCCTCTCTACTAAAATGTAATTTTCCCAAAGATGCCCTATCTCTCGTGGGTCACGCATGGATAAAGGCTTCAGATCATCCACAATAATATTTCTTACACCTAAATCATAGAAATAGTATTTTTTTCCTTTAGAGATTTCCTTGCGAGGGTTACGACTAAAACTAGTTCTTTCAAAAATTACAAAAGTTTTTTCTAGTAACTCTAAATATTTAGCAACTGTTGCTTTATCCATTCCTAATTGCTGACCGAGTTCTAAGTGTGATACCTCAGAACCCAACTGAAAAGCTAGTAATTTTAATAACTGATACAATTTCTTAGAATTTTTTAAACCATCTAACTGTAAAATATCCTGAAATAAATAAGAATTAACTAACTCTCTCAGTTCGAGTTGTCTGAGCTGGTTATCATCTAAATTAATAATTCTTGGATAAGAACCATAAATTAATCTCTGCTCTAGGTTTAACTTAGTGTCTTTAAAATCCTCTCTTTGAGCTAGCTCCATCTGAGCAATGGGATAAATATATAAAATATGCTTTCTACCTGTAAGTGGCTCACTCAGCTGATTTACCAAATTAAAAGTCGAAGAACCTGTTACTATAATTTTTAAACCCTTGATATTATCAACTAGAATCTTAAGAATCAGCCCTATATCATCAATCTTCTGAGCCTCATCAATCGCTAAGAGCCTTTTAGATCCAATTAAAGCCTTGAGGTCAGCAATAGAGGGATTTAGTAAAGCTTGATGAGAATAATCATCACCACTCAGAAAAATATGTTCCTCTTTAGTCGCTTCTAGATATTTTTTCAAAATAGTTGTTTTTCCAACCTGCCTCGGACCGTATAAAATCAGAACCTTATTGTCTTGAACAAGTTTTTTTAAAACCAAATACTGAAATCGTGGAATAAATTTTTTTGACATAATAAGGATTTTCCTAAATTTTAGAATCTAATACTTTAATTCTATACCAATTTTAGAGAATTAATTCTCTTTTTTAGGGGCAGGTGAAAGATATTAGTAATTCACCCAATTAACAACAAACCATTCCCTTAATTTCCATGTTAGACTTACGAATGTAAGTAATGGTTATCTTATCCTCTTATAGCCAAGATGAAAATTCCTCTGAGCCTGAACTTAGAGTTCCCCAAACGTGCCTAGACCCTAATCTAAATCAAGGTGACATCGCCTCGGAAATCAGCCCTAGCCTAGAACAAGGAACGGCACGAGAATCATTAAGACCAGATAACTTCGATGAATATATCGGTCAAGAAAAATTAAAATCAGCCCTAAAAATCTCTATGGATGCAGCTCGCAAAAGGCAGGATATCGCTAGTATGGGACATGTAATGCTTTACGGTCCTCCTGGTCTAGGTAAAACTAGCTGTGCGTATCTGATAGCTAAAGAGTTAGGCACTTCGATTAAAACCTTCTCTGCACCAGCTTTAGATAGACCTAAAGATATTATCGGCATACTCATGTCCTTAAATACTGGAGATGTACTTTTTATAGATGAAATTCACCGTTTAAATAAAGTTACGGAAGAGCTGCTTTACCCTGCCTTAGAGGATTTCGAGGTGGATTTAAACTCAGGTAAAGATAGTTCTTCTCGCATTATGCGTCTTAAAATTAATAAATTTATTTTAGTAGGAGCGACTACTAAACTAGGTTACATCAGTGCCCCACTTAGAGATAGATTTTTACATGTTCACCGTATGCAGTATTATACTCACGAAGAGCTTGCTGAGATTATTTCTAAAAACGCTAAAAAGCTTTTAGTTAACATAAACTCTTCTGGTCTTATGGAAATAGCTAGTAGGAGCAGAGGTACACCAAGAATCGCGAACCGATTACTAAGATTAGTCAGGGATTATGCCGATCATTTAGAAGCTGATTTAATTAATGAGCAAATAGCACATAAGGCACTCGACCTCTATCAGATAGATAAATATGGTCTTGATAAAATGGATAAAAAAATTCTAGAAGTTTTAATACAACACTATAAAGGTGGACCTGCGGGCTTAGAAACCATAGCTGGCTTGATTGGTGAGGATAAAAATACCGTCGAAGATTATTATGAACCTTTTTTAATTCAGTCTGGTTTACTTCTAAGAACACAAAGGGGCAGAGTTGTAACCGAAAAAGGTTTAGAATATTGTAGGTGACCCGCAGATCCTATTTAACTGGCTTAATGGTAGGTATACTATCTTTCGTCAGTTTTACCTTAGTAGATCAGAACATTTTCGCAAGCCTTGAGCAAAGGCTTATATTAGGCCGTGTCGCTTTTAAAAAAATGCTGTTGCAGGATACCCTGTATAACTCAGATTTAGTCATTAACTTAGATATTCACACCATTACTTTTTTACTTTTTCTGGTCGGAATATCTATCTTCTTACTTTTTTTAAAACCCTGGGCTAGATCTTTCGTTCTCTGCTTTATATTTTTAGGATTAATAGTTTTTAGCCAAGTAATATTTTTTATGTTTGATATAAACATTTACGTTATCAAACTGATACTTTCTTCGATATTAGTTTTCTTTTTTACGACTCTTCTTGACGTAGATTTAGACTATATAAACTGGTTTCAAGCATTTAATAAACTTCCTAAGAAGAACATCGGCATAGATCTCTATGATCATAAAAAGCATGAATTAAGTGTCAGTACGGATATTCCAGTAGATAATTCACAAAGAGCACTTATAGAAAGAGAGCTGAAGGCTAAGTACTATCTAAAAATGGAAGATAGATTAGAAGGTTTATTAGTGGATTTTCAGGATAAAGTCTTGCAGAAGTTAAGTGATATCCAAGGAAAACTAAACACGAATCTCGATGATTTAACTTTACACTCTGCTTCTAATCTGCTTTTCATATGTCGTTCTGATTTTAATAGCACCTTAGATGTTTTAGATAACTGGTTATTTCAGTTAGCACCACTGAATTTCGAGGGAGAAAAAGGCTTTCTAGATAGTTTAGATTTATTAGTAGATAAACATAATTACCTATCTTCAGGTCGCTTAAAGCTTAAAGTAGAAACTAAAATTAAATCACTAGATATGGATTTTTCTTACAAAATTCATATATTCCGTTCACTGAACGAGCTTATACAGCTTATAGATGAAATTAATCACGACGTAGTAGAAAGACCTTTGAAAATTTTAATTCTCATCGAACAGAAGGAAGACCACTCGCTAAGTGTCTCACTAAACTATCCTTTCCGCATGATAGATACGGAATCACATAGCTTTAAACTTAAAGAAGTTAAAAACCGCTTAGATACTATATCTGCAAGATTAGGCTTTGGTGAAAATGAGAAATTATCGAAGAATAAAAAAATAAATCAAGTGGAAATCCTCTTAGGGAAAGAGAAATTTACCTTAGGCTATTAAGGTCTCATTAAAGGACTGCTGCTAAACTAAGTTTAAGCTTAATTTTAGGCTGCTTTCTCAATTCTTTATTTAATTTAGTTATCACAATATAGTCTTTAAGAAACTTCTCTGCTTGCAGCACTAATGGCTGGTCAATCTTTGGCTCTAAAAGAGTCAGCTCGACAATATGACCTGAATTAGAGTCAAAGACTATATCATAATTTAGTTTCTGTTCAGTCACAGCAGGATTACCACGAGATTTTAACTTAACAGCCCAATCAGCATATAGCTTACGGTAAATCTGGCTTAGTATAATCTTAGATTTCGGTTTTAACTTCTCTTGAAATAAAGCAGCATCATATTCATAAGGCTTTAAAACCAACTGAGAAGCTTCCGTATCTATAGCATAATCAAATAATCCAAGAAAGTCTCTGCCTAGCTTATTTGCACCAGTATGCAGATGAAAAATCTGATTATGGATATTAATGTCCACTGAATCAATATCTTTTAAAGATATGTGATGAAAATCTACATACGGCAAAATAGTAAAAGTCCAAAGTTGTTCCCCTCGCTGAAAGTATCTAGATATCTTGGTCTGAGGTATACCTAATTTATCTAAGGTCTGTTGATTAATATAATTATTTTGACTATTCGGATCAATCTGAAAATCTAAATACTCTGCATTATCCTTTAGGCTTATCAAAGCATAAACTTGACCATTAGATACTGGTATTCTAAGCTCTTCTTTAACAAACTCTGCCTCTGAGTCAGAGGCCGCTTTATAAAAAGCCACTGAGTCATAACCAGTAATATTAGTTTCATATAGATAATTACTTAAAAGTGGTACAGGTGAGCAAATCAGAATAGTAAAAATAGCTAAGCTCACTAATGATCCTAATAACAGCGATATAAAATGAAAAATTTTAACTAAAAAAAACTGACGATTATAATTAGGATTCTCTACCACTAAGGTATTTGCACAGAGATCTTGTAGTGTAAGCCTTTCTGAATTAAATATCATCGCGATAGAACCTAAACCAAGAATCAAAACAGAAACATAGGAAAGAAAGGCTCTAACAAGCATCTGATACCAGTTTACAGCTTTATCATCGTGTAAATTTTTAATCTCTAGACCTAGAACCCACTTACCAAAATCATTCTGTGTTTTTAAAAGCAATAAAGTATTAATGACTAAAACAAAAATTGCTGAGACAATGACACAGCTTGTCATTGAAACTACACCAATAAGCTGCTTAGCTAGATAAGCTAAACCATTAGATAAAAGAAAAACCAAGCCCCCAAAAAGCAAGAAATTAAAATAAAAAGCGGTTAAGCGATCTTTAGCACTAGCGATGTTAGCGTACATTATAAAACCATTCTATACCAAATCAGCTTTGAACTTGCTCGTTTACAATCAGCCCAATCTTGGGATCGCTTGCTAGCTCTAATTTCTGGGTTAGAGTATTAATTTCTGCTAAAGATAAAGTTTCGCCTCTCAGTTTAGGATCTAGATTTAAAGATTTAATTTCGGCTTCTGTATATCCAGCAGCTTTTAAAGCATTAGTAAGCACTTTACGACGATTTGCAAAAATAGCCTTAATAAATCTTCTTAACTGTTTAGGATTCTCTGTCTCGACTAAAGGCTTATCTCTAAGCTTAATCTTGATAAAAGCAGAAGTAACTTTAGGAGCTGGCTGAAAACACTGTGGCTCAACTGTAAATAAATACTCAGTTTCAGCCCAATAACTCACAAAATGCGTTAAAGCAGAATACTGTTTAGTACCAAGATTCGCTATAAGCCTTTCTGCATACTCCTTCTGTACTAAAATATAAATTTCATCAAGCTGAGCCTGATTCTCGCTAGGAAAACCGATTTCACCGAGTAGATGCAGAATTATCTTGGTAGTAATCTGGTAAGGAATATTAGCGACTATTTTAATTTTTTTAGCATGAGGAATAAGCTCTGGGAGTTTAAACTGTAGAAAATCCTGATTAAAAAACTTAAAATTTTTATTTAATCTTGATAATAGATCTAAATGAAAACAAGCAGAGCTATCTAACTCAACAGCATAGACCTCTTTTGCTAAAGGTATTAATCTTTCAGTCAGAAAACCTATACCAGCACCTATTTCTAAAACAACATCAGAATCCTTATCTAAATTAGCGGCTTGAATAATTTGTTCATGAATAGATTCATCTATTAAAAAGCACTGCCCTAACGACTTCTGTTTTCTATACCGACTAGCTCTTTCAGCTAAGCTCGAATAATCTCGTGACTCTACCATTATGCAAGTATCTTCTGCAATTCACCACTTGCTTCAAGAGCATGTAAATCATCACAGCCACCAATGGATACACCACCGATAAAAATTTGTGGTACAGACTTACGATTCCCTTTAGTTCTTTGAGAAAGCTCTTCTCTAGCGGCTTCATCACCATCTATACGAACCTGCTTAAACTCTAGCTCTTTAGCCTTAAGCAAAGCTAAAGCTTTCTGACAATAAGGGCAATGATCCCATGTATAAATTACTATCTCTTTACTCTGTACTACCATAGGATTTAATCATAAAACATACAGATGTCCTGTATTATTAAATCATGAGTATTGATGCTAAGTTTATCGGTAAAATATATCCTGAAACTCACTACGAAATCGGTAGAGAAAAGGTTAAAGAATTTATCAGAGCGACTAAAGGTGAACAATTCCTATATACAGAAACACTTCCCCTAACTTTCCCAGTAGTTTATGCATCTGCTTTACTGGAAGCTGTACTCTATGATCCAGACTTAAATTTAAACCTAAAAAAATTAGTACATGGAGACCAAGAATTCACCTACCATCAAACCGCTAAAATTGGTGACACCCTTACTAGCCGTGGGTTTATCGAAAATATTTTCACAAAAAAAGGACATGATTTTGTAGTTTTCAAAGTGGAGTCTTATAACGAGCACCAGGAACTCGTTTGTACTCAAAAAATGACCTTCGTCGTTCGTGGTGGTAATGATAAAGATTTCTCCGTAAGTGAAAAATTGGCTTTAAAACTAGCTGGTATTGCAGCTAAGCTTAACCCTATTGAAAAAATAATTCCAGCAGAAGAATCACAGCCAGTATATTTACAGACATCTGAAACAGAATATCAAATGAACGTCTTAATTGATAAATATATGCCACAGAGATATGCTGGAGCGAGTGGCGATTTTAATGCTATTCATCTAGATGATACACTTGGGAAAGACTCTGGTTTAGGTGGTTATATCTTACATGGCATGGCAACCATGGCTCTAGCAGCTAATCTTGGCGTACATTTCTTTGGAGCAGCTTCTATTACGAGCTTTAAAGCACGTTTCTCAAAACCAGTTAGCCCTGGTGATGAGTTAAGCTATTTTGCAAAATTAATACAAAATGATTCGGAAAAAAAACTAGAAATAAATGCTAAGGATACTCTTGGTAACAGTGTTCTGGAATTTGGTTATTTAGATTTCTGTTGAGCAGAAGCTTTTTTCTTAGCTTCATTAATTAAGAATTCATATTTTTCTTCCAAGTTAAAAATAGGCTCTAAGCTTTCATATCTTGGAAACAGTATGAGCATCATCTTAACCACTCTACCAGCTAGATAGTAACCTTCAATCATAGATTTATCCCTAGCGATCTTAAGTATCTGATTTACTATAGCTTCACCATCACGAATACGCTTCTTATTCATTAAGTTAACAATAGATTCTAAAACCTTGAGCATGTCATACTGACCAGGATAGACAAAATCTACAATGTTTTTAAAAATATTATCAGCTTGAATATCTATAAATACTGGACCTGATTCCTGCATCAATGAAGTATCTTCAGAAGCTGCGACTAAAAAATAATCTTTATTTTGAGAAAAAACTTTTAATACCTGTTTTACTTTTTTAATATTTTTCCTATACTCGTCATCATTATGGTCCTTCCCATATATATGATCAACACCCGTTAAATAAAGTAGAGTACCTTCTGGTTCATACTTTAAACGATTTTCCAAAGCAGTCGCCATATCATTTCTATTACTATTAACAATCTCTTCAAAATCTATATGCTTAAAATCCATATTCCGTAAAATACAAAAAAGACGTATAACATAAATTTTATCGAATTTATTTAGACCTCTGAGTAAAGCACTCTCGTAGACATTTTGATTAATCGAAGTCTCTTTTCTTTCAAATGGAACCCTGCCTACTTTTTTTAGTAAAGCATCAAAATAATCTTTCTGAAAAATTGGTATTGGTAGATCATCCAAAAACAATCCTTCAGCTTTCATTAAATCGTTCACATCAAGATATTTAGGTACTTTTTCTGAGACATAAGTCATCTCTGATTCAGTTAAAGTATTCCTTTTGCACAAAATATTCGTCAATTCATGATCACGCTCGTCATCCATCTTATGGATAGCAAATAGATGCTCAATATTAAAAATACTATTTAGACCCATCAATAAATTACCAAAAGTGGCTACTATAATTTGCTTTAAATTATTTTTCTGCATTGCATTTTTGTAAATAGCGAATATCTCAGGTTTATTAATTGAAGACACTAGATCCTTGGTCAAACCTTTAAAGATTTGAGACACAACATCATCAATAGTTTCACTATGATCAATAATCGCAGGCAAGATTTTAAGTGAAGCCTGGTTTACTTCTAGAGGATCAAATTCGATTAAAACTTCAAAAGCTTCCCAACGAACCATTGAATCCTCTTCATGATTACAAATAATCTCCAAAAGAATATCAATAATTGTTTGATTATAAATTTTTCCTTCATTAAAGAAATTATTAATTCTCTTCAGTTGATCAATGATGAACTTTTTCCTATCAAATGAACCAAGCTCGTCTGAATTTTTTAACTCCTCAACTTCCATTTCTAAATATTCCAAAGCCAAACTCGGATACAAAGTCACAAAAGGTATGAAAGTAGATTTATAGAATAAAAAACGATTCACTAATGTAGTGTGTGTTGACTCTTTAATTTTCTGAAGTAAATTTGGAAAAATAAATGATAAATTTTTTATGCCCTTAAAAACGGTTAGACTTGTTATTATATCGGGAGTTAAAGACTCATCCCAGTCTACTACATCAGCATTTAAGTGCTGTATCAGCTTATTTAAAGCTAAACTCTGTATATCAGTTTCTTGTATTCTTAACCAAGCTAACCAAGCATCAAAGGATCTATGACGAAATTGATAGCAGATCTTTTTTAGAAGTCTGAGAGTTTCTGGAGTATATTGTTTCTTAATAACGACTGATTTTTCATACGTACTTGTTGAAAAATTTTGGAAAAAACTTGTAAACAACCTTAAATAAATGAATATAAAAGCAATGACCACTACGATGGTTATTATTATATTTAAAGCGTTATTATCCATTTAGAATACACCTATTTTCTGCATATCCTCCAAGCTGACAAGTTTTCCATAAATCAATAGACAAATATGAAAATATGTTCTAATGTAAACGTCAAACTCTATAGAATAGATATCATATGAACTAATAAGTACTTCTGAGTCTGAGACTGTTTCTTTAGCTCGATTTTCAGTGAGTTCAAATAACAACCTCTGCCAAATTTTACCCTGCTTTTCAAGCGTGCAATAAGGAACATCCTTAACGGTCGGAAATAAATCTCTTGGTAAATAAGTTTTTAGATCTGCTTTAATACTAGGGTCATTAATGGAAATCTCTTTAGGAATAGATCCGATGTAATAAATATTTACTTCTGCAGCATATTTTCTTAGCTTTTCAAAAAGTATCTGATCTTTATCTTCCTTCGCAAAGTGAATATTCTCTATAAAAATTAAGTTATGAGGGCTACTCAAAAGCTCCGTTCTTAGTTCATCAAAAAACTCATTATCTTTCTCCTCAAGAAAATACTGATAATCTATAAAAATAAATCTCCATTTTTTTTCAGCAGCAAGAGACCTAGCAACATAAAGTTTCTCCCAGAAAGCATCTCCCGTAAGCAAAATACCTCCACCATGCACATCATCACCATTTTCATTTTGGATAATCTGTGGTGCCAAAGAATCAGATACGATATTACGAAATTCATCAAGATCGGCTGGTAAACGAATCTTGTCCACACTGTTCTCAGTAAATAAGGGCTTTCTAACAAACGGAAATGTTTCTCTCAAATCATAAGCACGTGTAACCATTAATTCTTGATACGTAAGTGCATTTCTCTGCGCAAGAGCTTTCTGTACAAGCTTTTTCTCCTCAGCAGAATTGGCAAAAGCATAAAACCTATAAGTATTTTCTATATCTAAACTAATGAGATTCTCACCTAAAGCATTACCAATAATTTCAAACGCACTAAGATTCAAGTGATTACTCGTGCAAAGTTGTTCTATGGTGGAAAATTTTGCATCATTAAATAATTTAACGACTTTACCGAAAACAAGAGAAAAAACCTTAAGACAATCCTTACTAAAACTCTCTACCTTTCTATCTATCTCAATAAACTTATCAACACTCCTTAAAAAAATTTCCTCTAGTTGATCTGCTGATTTACGTCCTAAGCTAACAATAATAGCTTCTCTCTCTTTGAAACTCAATTCTGGATAAGCAATCACATGAACTGCAATATTAGTAATATCTACCTCCAAAGTAAACAAACCAATAGCAGTACTAATTAGAGACATGACCTCTTTTTTATTACGGTCTACATTAATCTGCTGATCAATAATATCTCTAGCTATACTCTCATCATTTAGAATCAATCCCTTTATAGCAAATATATAGGCCTCTGCTAAAATCGGGTAATTATCACACATTCGATGAGCTGTAATAATAAAATTCTTTAAAAGCTGTATAGACTCTGGATATCTAAAATAAGAAACAGCTACTAAAACATCAATCGTAATCTTATTCCAAGTACGAGGATGTCCTTTAAGATGTTCTATTAACTTTGCAAAACCCTTACTCTGAACCTCATCACTCTGCTTTTTAATCCACTCGACCCATTCACGAACATGATCATGATGATAATTTATGAACACCTGTGCTCGCTGTGTATCAGCGTTGTAAATTCTCCTTAAAAGATCTATCTTGATTTTAAGGGATTTTCTTAAGAAAGTATCTAAGCTACGCAGAACCATTAGTGACCCCCTCCATGACCTTCAGCAGATTTGGCTGCTGGATTGGCTTCTTTAGCTTCACCACCACTGTGTTGAGAAGAAGATTTTTCTACTGAATATTTTGCATAATATTCTTGCCTACGTTTTTTTTGAGCCAAATCATCCAAATCTAAAGGCTTCTCAGACTTACCTCCACTTTTCTCTAAATACTGCTTGAAATCTTCTGGTCTTGTGCCACTACGCTTAAGTTCTTCTTCTTTCTTTTTCTCAGCTTTAATTAAAGGAGTCACCGTCTCTAAATCTTTCTGCTGTTTTCTCATCTCAATTAAGACCTCTTCTTGTAATAACGTTAATGTTATTCTTCTATTCATTGAAGCACTAGGATCTGCAGGGAATTTCAACTGAGTATCAGCGTAACCTTCCACTCTGATAAACCTTTGTGGGCTAATTCCATCAAACTCTAATCGTTTTCGTACTATTTGAGCCCTGTCAGTAGAAAGATTCCAATTATCATATGACCCTACTCCATAATTGTTAGAGTCTGTATGTCCAGCTACTAACATTGAACTTGCATTATTTCTTAAAATAGCAGCTAGAGTATCCACAATTTTTTTAACATAATCGGTAGGTACAGCTGAGCCACTAGAAAATAAGGCATGATTCTTAGTCTCCTGAATCTCTATTAATATTCCATTATCTACAGTGTGAAAGTTGACGTTCTCAAGCATTTCCTCGCCTAAGCTTATTTCCAGACTTTCTTTAAATTCGGATTGAATAATTTGCTTGACCCTTTCTTTATTCTCACCAGTTAACTTAAGTTTTTCAAATTGTAAAAAGCTGGCACCACCGACTAATTGGCCTTCCTCGCCTGGATTCTTAGCACCACCTAATACAAATACATTTCCTTGCATTGGCCCTGTTTGAGTAGGCTGCTTAAAAGCTTCTGCTACAGCAGCTTTTGTACTTGGATCAGAATTAACTAGCCATAACAAAAGAAACATGCACATCATAGCTGTAACAAAATCTGCATAAGCTACTTTCCAAGCACCACCATGATGGCCAGCATGTCCACCTTTTTTGATAATCTTCTTTACTATTATTGGCTGTTCGTCTGACTCTGGTGGCATAGCAGAAATATAGTTAAATTAACTATCTTTTATTCTTATTCCTCATAATTAACTGTTTCGCAATAAAATCGTGGCTAATCTTCCTAACCTATTCTCAATAGAGCAATATTGCTAAGTGATCCTCTAAAAGAATCATAAATAGACAAATCTCAAAAAAAGCTCAAGAAATTAACAGAAGTACCGATAGAGGTGGATGTAACAATCTTTAGGAGAAAGCAGGATGCAAATGTTAAATAAAAAACCAGTACAAACTAATAATCCCAATAATGTAACACCACAACAAAAGAAGTTTATTAAGAACATGGTGGATAGTGCTTCACCTGAACAGTTAATAGTAATTTTATACAACGGCTGCTTACAATGGCTGGCAATGGCAAAAAAAGAATTAGAAAAAAACAAAGGGGAGAGAGTTCCTAATTGGACAAATTTTAGTCATCAAATGAAAATGTCTGTTAGTATCATTGAACATCTTCAGGATTCGTTGAACCATGATATCAATCAAGATTTTGCAGATCAACTATTTAATTTATACGAATTTTTAAAATCTAATTTAATGAGAGCAAACATAGAAAAAAATCAGGAAAAAATGGATTTTTGTGTCAGAATCATCAGTGACTTAAAAAGTGGATGGCAAGAAGGTATCAATAAGCTTAACGAGAAATCTACTTAAAAATTTTAGGGTTCAACTGTTAAGTAATTTTCAATCTGAGAAAACTTCTTAGCCCCAAGCCCCTTAACGCCCTTAATTTCATTAAGGCTTTCAAAGCTGCCATGAGTAAATCTGTATTCAATGATTTTTTTTGATAATTTGGGACCAATGCCAGGGAGATTATTGAGTTCTTGCTCGTTTGCGGAATTAATATTAACCCGAAGTGCATAAGATTTATCTGAGCTGATTTTCTTGATCAGATATTTATTTACTTCAACTTTTCTACTAAGGTAAATAGTTAAACTTAATACAAAAATAAAAGCAAAGATGGTCTTAGCAATTTTACTAGTATTAAAGCCATATTCAAAGAGTTGTCCATTGAAGAGATATTGAAAAAATTTATTATTCAATAATTCCTTATTAATGAATAAAGTTCTGACACGTTTCCACATATTTAACTACCTGATAACCATTAACGCTATCACTAGTGGGTTTCCTTTTATGTTCTATGCAATCAAGGAAATGTCTACATTCAAGCCTTAAGGGTTCATCATTAGAATAAACAGGCTTTTCAACAGTAAGGCTACCATCTTCTTGCCGGCTATATATTTCTAATTTATTCTCCTTAAAAGTATCATTCAGTACGGCTGTTTT
Organism: Cyanobacteria bacterium REEB446; assembly: GCA_018970325.1. Lineage (GTDB taxonomy): Bacteria > Cyanobacteriota > Vampirovibrionia > LMEP-6097 > LMEP-6097 > LMEP-6097. Next base: position 18,664 of record JAGWWP010000009.1, read on the forward strand.
CTTACTACCATTAACCGTTAAAAGAGCTTGTTTCTGAGGATCTAGCCAGCTGTTGTGTATATGTCCACCTATATTATTTGGAAATAAAATATCTATATGAGCCACATCTATAGAATCACCAGAGCTAGCCCATGTTCTTACATTTACTATCTTCTCTGGTTCAGTATTTAATATGTAACACATCATAGAAAAATCATGCGGAGCTAAATCCCACATAACATTACTGTGTTTTCTATGATTAGCTGTAAAATTCCTACGATCAGAATTTACATACTGCACAGTACCTAAATCTCCTAAAGCGATGATCTGCTTAAGTTTATTTACAGCTGGATGATATAAAAGAAGATGACCCACCATTAATGTAAGATTCTTATTTTCTGCGATAGCATGTAATTCCTTAGCCTCAGCAACATTCTGAGCAAGAGGCTTTTCAACATAAACATTATGACCCGCTTCTAAAGACTGTTTTGCAATCTCATAATGCGTATGAGCTGGAGTCGCAATAACAATACCGTCAATCTCCTTATCGTCAATGATCTCGTTCAAAGATGATGTCGTAAGTAAATTTGGATATCTTTCTCTGGCTTTAATTAAATTATCTTCTTCCAAATCGCAGACTATCTTTAGAACACCTAGTTCGTAAAAATTACGAACTAAATTTTTCCCCCAACTGCCAGTGCCTATTACCGCTATTTTCATCTATTGAATGGTCACCTTTATACTATTACTAGAAAATTCCTCATCTCTAATTATATAAACGTTATAGTCACCCTTAACCATCGCCGCATCCGTTCCTATGATCAATTTATTCTTCTTTTTACCTTTCTCTGGTTTATCAAGACTATTAACTACTAATTCTACTTTATTTTTACCGTCAAGACTCTCAGCATAAGCTTGCATAATAGTTTTATCAAAACCACTTTGTTCTGCTTCTAAAGTTAAACTCTCACCAGCTTTAACGGAAAGCTCACCACTTGCACTAATAATCGGTGATTTATGTTGATAAGTCTGTATATGATAATTTAGCATCTCCTCTGCCTTAGTGGGTTTCACACTTAAAGTGCCATACAGTTCTAAACCAGTGTCTTTCTGTTCTAAAATCCCCGTAAAATTAAAATTCTCATCAAGATTAGCATAAATATTATTATCCTTACTAAAAGCAATACTCCAAATAGTATTTCCATCCGAATTCTTATTTATAGAATCACTCTCCCAATTAAATTTATAGCTCCTAGTATTTATCCTTAAAATGCCAACTCCTTGTTTGTATGCGACATCCATAGGAAATAAATTAATTAGTATATCCACTTTAGGACCCTTATAAACTGACTTAACTCGCTTAGGTTTAATTGGTGCAGGAGTTGTTGCTACCGCTGGAGCCTCTCCCTCAGATTGGTTCGGGCTTGCTGGGGTAGTAGCATTATTACTAGGAGTCGTAGGTGTACTTGCAGGAGTGGCTGGGGCAGGAGAAGATTTATCTACAGGCTTAGCCTCTGATGCTTTATCTGGAGTAGCTGGAACTGCTGATGGAGTAGCAGTTGCTTCAGATGTATCTTTAACTGGTTCTTCTAAAGCAGCTTCCTTACTCTTAAGCTCGGCACCTTCCTCAATCGGTATACCGATGCCGATAAAAGTCCCAACTGGAATGGATTCCCTGAAATCTTTCTCATTAGAATCAAAGAAACCACAAGAAATAGACAAACAGCTAACTATAAATAGCAAAAAACTGATTAATACACGCTGATAAATACGACTTTCCTTCACTAAGGTTTAATTATATACTTGCTCTTAGTGGATATCCATACCAAAAATAAATCCATTTATGTTTCAGCGCTGATTTTGTTTTGCGTCCTTTTAACTCTTTTTATATTTTATAACAATGCATATGGCTTCCATCAACCATATCCCTCTCTTTTTAATTCCAAGGAAACTAAAAACAATCTTGAAAATTCTCAAAAAATCATTACAGCGAAAGCCGAAAACACAACTAATATATTGCTACTTGGTGTAGATGAAAATAAATCGAAGAACTCTTCAGCTTGGCAAGGGCGAACAGATTTTATGATGATACTTTCTGTAAATCCTGCATCAGAAAAATTAATAACTTTAAGCATTCCAAGAGATACGCAACTAGATAAAGAAATTTTTGGTTTCTCTAGAATCAATTCTGCAAATAGTATTGGTGGTATCAATGCAACAAAAAGCACAGTGGAAAAGTTGTTAGGAATAAAAATCGACAATTACCTTTTAGTTAATATAGAGGGCTTTAAAAAAATTATGAATCTCTTTGGTGACATGAAAATCTATGTTCCCAAAAACATGAAATACGAGGATCATAAAGCCGGTCTGAGTATAGACTTCAAGCCGGGCTTAGAAAAAATGAATTCCGAAAAGATGATGGAATTCTTACGTTATCGCGACAGCGAGGATGGTGATATAGGTAGAATTAAAAGACAATTAATATTCTTCAGAGCTTTTATTCATAATCTTAAATTTAACCAGATCTTGGTAAGATTACCTTACCTGCTAGATCAATCTAATAATTTCTTCTTAACTGATTTGAAAGAAGAAGAGACTGTGCAGCTCACCAAATCTTTTGTTAAAATTGCAGACAAGAATTTCGAAAGTTTCATACTACCTGGAGACTTCGCCAAAGACGGATATTGGAAAATTGATTACCCCGATATGAACAGACTGTTAGAATATATCAAACAAACCAGTTAGATTCATGGCACTTAGACAATTAAAAATTTTCACTTGGTGGAAGGGTAATAACAGAGAAAGGTTCCTACTTTTTGGAATCATCGCTGCTATCTGGTTACTCATCACAGCCTTAGAAGAGTTTGTACCACAAAAATTTCTAGACCTACTCCCCTGCAATGTCTCACTAGCACTGCTTGCATTATTACTTTTATGCATGCTCTTTCATTCTATTTTTCTTTTTATAGCTCAATATCATAGACGTAAAAAACCCAGAGAACTAGATATTCAGTACTTTCCATCAATAGATATTTTCATTTCAGCTCATAATGAGAAGAATGTTATTAAAGAGACATTAGAATTTATGATGGACTTAAATTATGACGATTACAAAGTCTATGCCATTAATGATCGCAGCAATGACTCTACCCTTGATTTAATGCGTTCTGTTGCGGCAAAATATCCAGAGAAATTAATCATCTTAGATAGACATGCTGATGCAGTACCAGGGAAGGCAGCAGCCTTAAATGATGCTCTGAAAATATCTAATTCTGCTGTGATCTGTGTCTTTGATGCTGATGCCAGAGTCGAGAAGGATTTCTTACGAAACATAGTCCCTTACTTAAATGATCCACTAGTAGGTGCGGTACAATCCCAAAAAGTCATATCCAACCCTGAAAAAAATTTCCTTGTGAAATGTCAATTTCATGAATATGCTATGGATACCTACTTACAGATGGGACGCGATAGTATCCGTGGCTCAGTAGAATTAAGAGGCAACGGTCAACTTATTAAAAGAGAAACTTTAGAGCATGTGGGTGGGTGGAACGAAGATACTTTAACCGATGATTTAGATCTCTCTACCTGCTTACATGTCAATGGCTGGGATATACGCTTTAGCCCTGAAAATAAAGTCTATGAAGAAGGTGTACCAACTATGACTGGTCTCATAAAACAAAGACGTAGATGGGCAGAGGGTAGTATGCGAAGATATCTAAATTATTTCTTACAGCTACTAAAACCTGGTAATCTCACACTGAACCAAATATTCGATACTTTCGTATTCCTCTGCCAGTTTAGTATTCCTCTGTGGATAAGCTTAGATATCATCTATGAATTTATTCGATACTTTTCTCATAGGGAAACTTATATTAGCTTCCTGATGCTACTTAGCATTTCTCTAGGTCTAATTATGTTCATGAATCAATTTCATGGACTAAGAATCTATAAACAATACTCTGTAGTTAAATCTATACTTTACTCCCTGATTACAAATTTTTACTTCTTTGGCATCTGGGTTACTATTATTATTATTACTTACAGAAAAATTTTATTTAGCCGCACAGTCGGCACTTGGGTAAGAACTGAGCACGGTACTTGAAGCCAGTAGAGCCTTTCTCAGGTAAGAAAAGGCAAGACCACTAGCTTTCACCTTAGGATAAACTAAATAAAGATTTTCCTGCATAACGTCTAGATATTTAATTTTTTTGAGCTCGCCAGTCTTAAGTTCATTCCTGATGGCATATTCTGGTAAGAATCCCCAGCCCAGACCCCTTAGTATCATCTGCTTTTTAGTCTGAAAATCCCTCACATTCCAGATATTAGTCATTTTATAGTGATTATTCTTTTCAGAAGTGTAATCATGCCCTGAATCAAGAATAATCTGATTGTAACTTTCAATATCTTCAAGCCTTGCTTTTCGCTTAATCAGTGGATGAGAGTCCTGCACTACTGGAATAAATTCTATAGTCTGCCAAGCCTCAGTTTTAAACTGAATCTTATTAGAACCTTTATTCGAGATAATCAAATCAACTTCACCTGCATTAAGCTGAGCAAGAGGCACATCAGCACTCTCAAAACTAAAACTCAATCTAGTATTAGGGAATTCTTGATTGAAAATCTCTATAACTTTAATAATCTGTTCAGAGGGGGCTATTAAATCGACCATGAGACTTAATTTTGTTTCAATGCCACTGGCAACATTCTTGCTTATACTTTTTAAATCTTTAGATAGGCTAAGTATAAGAATAGCTTTCTGATAAACAATCTCTCCCTCTGGAGTAAGCCTAGGTCTATAAAAGTTTCTATCAAAAAGGCTCACACCAAGCTCATCTTCAAGACTCTTAACGGCATAACTAATAGATGACTGTGATTTAATTAACTTGTCGGCAGCTGACCGAAAAGTACCACACTCCACGATGGTTACAAACGATTCTAATTCTTCATGAGTAGTAGCCATATTGAGACGCAAACAACAACACTGTTGAGGACAGAATCCTACTATACGCACAATTTCATTTTCTGCGTTTTCGTAGTCTTTGAGTCTCTCTTAGAGACTCGTTTATAATTGCTGTTGAGAATTGATCTTACTATCTTTGCAGCTTAAATTTTGTTAATTTTTCCTAAATGGATTTCTAGCAAATTTCTTAACTTTCTACAATTCACTATATATAAGTGTTTTCAAAACACTTCCTTCTTCATGCAAGGCCAATGCTTTTGGCAAATCACTTAAACTAAATTTCTGACTAATAAGGTTTTTCATACATATTTTATCCTCAGATATCAATTCCAGAGCAGCTTTAATATATTCAGGACTATGATGAAAAACTCCTATAAGTTTTATTTCATCATAATGTAAACGAAAAGTATCTACCTGAATCAATGTACCTTGCACGCAACCTCCGAAATAGTTTATTAGACCACCTTTTCTCACTAAGCTTAAGCAGAGCTGCCAAGCCTCAGGCTTACCCACTGCCTCTATCACGACATCTGCACCATACGGAAGAAGATTCTTCAGCTTCGCTTTAATCTCTTCATCACATAAATTATTTATATCTATAAGAAAATCAGCTCCGTTATCTTTAGCTAAATCTAATTTATGCTGCGACCTCGCTACAGCGTAGACTTCAGCTTTAGTAAAGAATTTAATTAATTTAATAAAAGTCTGCCCAATGGGACCTAAGCCATAAACTATAACCTTGTCATCGTCTTTAATGTAAGACCTTTTAAATCCATGCAAGGCAACGGCAAGAGTCTGAGTTAGACTTAATTCTTCAAGTTTATCAAATCTAGAAACCTTATATAGATTATGTTTAACAATGTTTTTCGGAATTTTAATATATTCAGCAAAAGCACCATTTAAAAATTCTAAATTCTCACAAAGGGAATATTCTGCTTTCTTACAAAAAAAACATTCATAGCAAGGCACAGTGTTAGCAGCTACTACATAATCACCCTGCTGAAAACCAGCTACAGAAGAACCTACTGATTCAATAATACCTATAAATTCATAGCCAAAAGAGGATGGGATATTTTTAATAATTTTAGGATGACCTCGCTGAAAGGTTTTTAAATCAGTACCACCCGTCGCAGCATATATGACTTTTACTAAAACCTCACCATCAAGTAAATCAGGAGTAGTCACATCCTCTAACCTAATATCTCGCGGACCGTAGTAAAGATAACTTCTCATTGTGCAACTTTCCTTAAAATTATTCGTCTTTATAAACCTAGTCAAGAGATATAATTAATCTCAAGAAAGTTTAAATGCAGTTTCTAATAATAGCCTTTATTATGTTTTTTGGACTCTCTAGCCATGCGGTCACGAGAGAAGAGAGATTTGATCTATATTACAGCCAAGCTGTAAAAGCAGAGAAGAGCGGGGATTTTGATACTGCGATTCGTAAATTTGCTCAAGCCTATGAATTTGATAAAACAGATAGTTCTCTACTAAGTAAATTAGGTTTAATCTATTTAAATAAACCAACAAAATCTCAAGCCGAAGAGCAAGATAACGGCAGAAAAGCCGTTTCATATTTTAATAAAGCCCTAGAATTCTCTCCTAGTGATGCGATGATAAATCTTCTTCTCGCTCAGGCGTACACGAAGCTTAATGAAACGGAGAAGGCTTTCACTTATTTTAAAAGAGCATCGACGATAGAACCCGATAACGTTCTTCTTACCTTTGATCTAGCCCTTTATCATTTTGAACAGAAAAATTTCAAAGAGGCAATAGAGTTATTTAATCGTATTATCATGGCTTACCCAGATCATTTAAGAGCTAGAAGCTACTTAGCAGCTTCGCTTCAGTCGACCGATAATTATTTAGCAGCTATTGAGCAATATAACTATGTTCTTAAATATGAACAGAATGATTATGCCGTCCATAAGAATGTTGCAGACTCTTGGCTTGCCTTAAGCCAGTACGAGAATGCCCGTGAGAGTTATAAGAAAGCAGCCCAGATAGATGGAAATGTACCGAATATCTATGCTGATCTAGCTTTTATAGAATCTAAATTCGGTAATTATGATGAAGCTATTAAAAATTACCAAAACGCCATAAAGCTTAAGAATGAAGACGTCTGGCATAAAGCTTTGGCTAAAGTATTTTATTTAAATAATGAAAAGCAAAAAGCCATAGATGCATATTTATATGTCGAAGACTATAATATGGCAGCCTATATACAACAACAAGAGGGTAAATATGACGAAGCTATTATTAACTACAATAAAGCTCTAGAAAAGAATCCTGATGATTCTAAAACTTTATACAACATTGCAAGACTTTATTATGAAAAGAAAAACTACCTACTTGCGACCACTCATTTACAAAAATTATTACAAATAAAACCCAATGATACGGAATCACTGTTTTTATTAGCTAGCTCTGAGCAACAATTAGAAAAATATGACGCTGCAATATCACACTACAAGGAAATACTTGGCATTCCCCAAAAACTAGACCCTCAATTAAAAAACGATATTCATTATAATCTTGCGATTGCACAAAAACAAAAAGGTGATTTGAAATCATCAGAAGCCAATCTGGAAATAGTTCTTGCAGATAAAGAGAATTTAGCTAAATTCAAAAAAATAGATGATCTTTACAAAAATCTGCTCACAGTAAAACTAGATCAAGATAAAGTTAAAGAAGCTCAAGGGATAGTCGAAATCGCTCTAAAAGAAAAACCAACAGATTTGAATCTCAGGCAGACTTATGCTGACTTATTAATATCACAAGGCAAAACACAAGATGCGATAGAGCAGCTTAGATTAGCCATAGCATTCGATAACACTCAAAAATCAAGACTAAAATTAGCTAAATTACTGAAAGATACCCAAAATCATTTTGATGCTCTAACTGAATATCAGACAGCTGTTACTAAAGAACCTCGTAATTTAGAGGCGATACTAGGTACGGCTAATACTTTTAAAGCTCTGTCTTTAGATAAAGAAGCTGAAAACTACTACGCTAGAGCCTTAGAGTATTACCCGACAGATTATTTAGCTAATTATAATTTCGGTCTTCTTTTACAATCACAGAAAAAACATAAAGAAGCTCTGACTTATTATGAAAAAGTTTTAGAGCTTAATCCTAAATTTCTTGAAAATTACTATGTATTAGGTCTCTGCTACTGGAACTTAAAGAAAAAAGATAAAGCGATGGAGCTCTGGAACGAGTTTTTAGCTCAATCTGAGGATGAAGAGACTAAAGAAAATATACAGAAGTTAATCCAGTCCCAAGCTGGCTTGCCTTCTAAGAGTATAGATTCTAAATTTGGTTTAGAGCGAGATGAGAAGTATAAAATTCAGATTATAGATCCTAACAGTGAAGTTCCTTATTATGATTTATTGGGATAGTGAAGGATCTATAAATAGTTGATTCTCTATGATTCGGTTATTCCCAAATTTGTGAGCCTCTTTTGGGATTACTTGTTTGAAAATATTAGACGCTATTTCGTTCTGACCCTCTTCCCATCGAGCGACTGTATTTTGTTTTGTATTTAAAATATTGATTAAAACTGGACCTATCTGATTAAATTGCAATATTAACTCTAGTACACACTCTTCACCTTTCTGATTTTCTGCCAATAAGTATAATGGTTTGTGCTTACTAGTGCGTACAGTATCTTGGTACTCATCTGCTTCTGGCTTGGATATGATTTTAGTAACTTTTAAATTCTGTAACTCTTCTGAGTCTATATTAACGTATGATGCCTTATCCTCTGCTTCGTCAAAGCAGCTTCAGATACTATCACGAGTACATGCCTATTAAGCTTTTAGGTGTGTCATCGGGTGGAGTCGCCATACTTCCAGCTTGTTCTCTTAGATTTTCAGGAGGAATAAGATTCTTTTCTACTCCTGACCCTACTCCTTGACTCTTTGTTGGCTGGGCAGCTTGATTTCTCCATTGATTAAATATTTTTCGAGGATCTAATTCCATTGCACGTATCATCTTATCCACCTGGCATCAATTTGTCAAGCTATATTCGGGAGGGGATTTGATTAACTATTCTAGTTAACATTCCAATTAATCCCTGCGTACCTCTTTAAATAAGCTTTATAATTAGTCTTCGCAATGCAAGCTAACTTAAGTACAGATGAAAAAATCAAAAAAACCCTAAACGGCATAGTAGATTTTAAGCCTGGTGGAACTAAAGAATTAGAAAAATTACTGAAAGATGCTGCTAAAGAAGGAAAGCAGCTTAGAGTTAAGCTTGGTATAGATCCTACCAGTACAGACTTACATTTGGGTCATATGGTCTGCATGCAGAAACTTAAACAGTTTCAGGAACTTGGTCACCAAGCGGTTTTAATTATAGGTGGCTTTACCGCTCAAGTAGGAGATCCATCTGGCAGAAACTCAGCTAGACCTCCTCTCACAGCTGAAGATGTAGCTAAAAACGCTCAGACCTATCTAGATCAGGTTTCTAAAGTTTTAGATCTAAATAAAGTAGAAATCGTAAATAATGCTGACTGGTTTAATAAGTTTTCTTTAAACGATATGCTGAAGCTTGCAGGGAAAGTTACTATTAATCAGATGTTAGCGAAAGAAGCCTTCGGAAAAAGGCTCGACGAAGGAAATCCGCTGTTCGCGCATGAGATTTTTTATCCACTTTTACAGGGCTTCGATAGCGTCGAGGTAAAAGCTGATATAGAACTAGGTGGTACTGATCAAACTTTCAATTTAATGGTCGGTAGAGACTTACAGAAGGCTTATGATCAGCCTCAGCAGCATATTTTAACTATGCCATTATTAATAGGATTAGACGGACAGAAAAAAATGTCCAAGACTAGTCTTAATTACATCGCCTTAAACGATAGTCCAGAAGATATGTTCGGCAAGACTATGAGTATCAGCGATGAAATGATTTTAGATTACTATACTCTCTGCCTATCACCATCAGCAGAGCTTTTAAAAGAAGTGGCAGATAAACTTGGTCAGCGAGAGACATTTAACCCTAGAGATATTAAAGTAGAGCTAGCCATGAGAATAGTAGAAACTTATTATTCTAAAGAAGAGGCAGCGAGAGCTAAAGAGCATTTCGAGAATTTATTTAAGAAAAAATTAGTCCCAGACGATATTCCAGAGTGTAATTTATCTGATCTTAAAGACTATGATCTAGACACAGGCATTCCATTAGTCGATCTAATAGTTTTAAAAGAACTCGCTGAGACTAAGGGAGAAGCGAAGCGCCTTATACAGGGTGGTGGCGTTAAACTTAATGGTGAAAAGGTTTCTGATGTTTTCTTGAAACTGACTTTAGAGTATATGAAGTCCATCAGTGATTCGACTGAAAATGAAGATACTCCAGTAGCTATTTTACAAGTCGGTAAGAAAAAATTCTGTAAACTAGTAACTCACGCCACAATAAAAGCAAAGTAAGAGATTCATAGTGGCTAACCTTATAAATTTTCTTGATAATAACCTACCCTTTATCTCTGAGATTCTACTTGCTGATATTAGATTATTTATTAAAAATATCCACTCAAAAGAATTAGAAATATTCGTTCATAACTACTATCACTCGAAGCAAGATTCCTTTTATCTCGACTCCTCTGCAAAAAGCATAGATAAGGGCAGGCACTTTCAAATCCACAAGGATGCCTTTATACAAAAGGCTTTCCAGCTGGGCAAACCTCTAGTAGGCCAGTATGGCTTAGTAGTCGAAAACAGAAGAATACAAGAATTTGCTTACCCTATCCTAGATTCAGATTGTGGTGGAAATACTGACGAAGCCATCGCGGTGATAGCAATTCAGAGGGATATATATCTCACTCGTTTAATACTGGGTAGACACTGGGATTTTATCGCAGATATTTTAATTAAATCGCTTAAAAGTAAATTACTTACAGACACTAATTTCCCAGCTATTAGCCTAGGGGAAGGGGTAATTATTTTAAAGGAAGATAGAAAAATATTTTTCCCTAACCCTATCTCAGTAAGCTTACTTTCAGAAATAGCAGAGCATACTAACCAATTACTCGGTAGATCCTTAGATGATCTACTCCATAATTACTCCAAAAAATATAAAGGCAAACAGACAGCTAATTCTATAGAAGCTATAGAAGAGATAACTCTTAGACGTAGGTCTCTGAGATTATGCTATGTGCCGTTCACAGAGGGCTTTTCAGCCGTTATTCTAAAAGATATTTCCGAGTTGAAAATTAAAGAGACTTTACTAAAAGAAATACATCACCGCGTAAAAAATAATTTACAGACAGTCGCGTCTCTTCTTAGAATGCAGCAACGCAGAAATCCCGAGCTTCAAGATTGCTTTAATGAAGCGATTAACCGTACTAACAGTATTAGCATAGTACATGAATCCCTTTCCCACAGTGATGATATAGAGAATATTGATTTCGGGTATCTTTCACAGCAGATCATTAAAAATCTTTTAGCCTCCTTCGGTTTAGAAAATTTATCAATAAATTTTTACTGCCCGCAGAAAATCCTTATACAGAGTGACGAGGCGACGAAACTTGCTTTAATTTTAAATGAATTATTATCTAACTCTCTAGAACACGCTGGGGAAAAGATAAGCCAAATAGATATTAGCTTAAATTATTTAGAATACGACCCTAATACGCTTCTACTCTCTATCGCTGATAATGGAACAGGCTTTCCAGAGAATTTTAATTTTAATAAGACGACTGGGCTTGGCTGGGAAATCATCAAGAACCTTGCAGAAGAGTGCCTTGAGGCGAAGATTAATATAGATAAGTCCCATTCTGGAGCGAAAGTGGAGATGCTAATTCCCATGCAAAAACTTCTAAACCTTAATGTCGAGTGAAAATATCTCAATATAGCCTTATAATATAAAGTACGGTTGTTTTTAAATATGAGTAACTCAGATGAGCATTTGATTAAAGTTTTTATTGTTGATGATGAACCATTGATCAGAATGGACTTGAGAGAAATGCTACACGAATCCCTAGTCTATAAAGTAGTAGGCGAGGCCAAAGACGGTAGCGAGGCTTTAGAACTTATTAAACAAGCAGAGCCAGACATAATTTTCATGGATGTTCGCATGCCTAAACAGGACGGTATTACGACAGCTAAACAGATTCAAGAAAATTTCGCTAGTATAATTCCTGTAATTATGCTCACAGCCTACAGTCAGCAAGACTTAATTGAGCAAGCAAGTGCAGCAGGTGTTTTCGCTTATTTAACAAAGCCTCTCAGAAAACCAGATCTAATACCAGCTATCGAAATATCTTTAGCAAGAGCTGTAGAGATGCGAGAACTGCGCCAAGAAGTAGATACTCTTAAAGATAAAATTGAAACTAGAAAATTAGTAGAGAAAGCTAAAGGTATCTTGATGACTAGGTTTGATATCCCAGAGCAGGTAGCTTACAGAAAACTTCAGAAAGAAGCTATGGATAAGCGTATGAGTCTTAAAGAAATGGCTCAGATTCTGCTTGAAACTTTAGCGACTAGTTAGATTAAAAATCGCCCCAAAGTACCATATAATTCTGGAGTTGGATTCCGAAATTATATGGTAAATTAACTTTATGGACTATAGAAAAAGATTTATTGAATCTGAGATAGATGATCTTTTCGAGATATTCCCAATCGTTTCATTAACTGGTCCTCGTCAATCTGGTAAGTCGACTCTTATTAAACATTACATCAATAAAAAAAAAATACCTTGGGTTTATATTTCCTTAGATGATAGAGAAATACTTTTAAGAATAAAGGAGGACCCTACCCTTTTCGCTCACTCAATAAATTCAAATATCGCTATAGACGAAGCCCAAAAAGCCCCAGAGTTATTTCATGCTTTAAAACAAGTGGTAGACGCAGGATTAAAACATAAAATTATTCTTTCTGGTTCAGCTAATTTTTTATTACTAAAATCTATTACTGAATCTCTTGCTGGCAGGGTTGGTCTTTTAGAGCTTCAAGCTTTTTCAATCGCTGAAGCTTATGAATATAAATCAAATTCATTAATACATAAAATCATCAAGCACCACTCAATAAAAGATCTCTATGAAACACTTATGAATAGTCAATTAGAGAAAATTTCTGATAAAAAATTAATGAATTTTATTCTCTATGGCGGTTTTCCTAAACTTATTGAGTTAAAGCCTGAACAGAAACTCAAGTGGTTTGATCGCTATATTAGCACTTACATCGAAAGAGATTTGCGTGACCTGTCACAGATTGGGAATTTAGATAATTTTCAGAAAGTTTATAAATTGTTTGCTTATCAAACAGCTCAAATTCTTAACCTCAGTAATATTGCTAGTGACACAGGTATAGATTCTAAAACCGTAAAGCACTATCTATCAATATTAGAATCATCGTATCAGTGTAAAACTCTGCCAGCCTATTTTTCAAAGCAGCGTAAACAATTAATTAAAAGCCCTAAAATCTTTTACACTGATACTGGATTAGTAAACTTTCACCAAAGAAACGTTGACCTGGATTCAATGTTAAATCGAGGTGGCTGGGGACATATACTAGAAACCTTTGTCTATAGTGAATTACATAAAGAAGCTAAAGATATGAGCCCTAAAGTAGATTTATATTTCTGGCGAACAAACAACGGTGCTGAAGTGGATTTTATTTTAAGTTATGGTGAAAAGCTTTATCCGATAGAAGTAAAAGCAGCAGCTATAATAAATAGTTATGAATTAAAAAGCTTAGAAAGCTTTATGGAAGCTGAAGGAACTAAAGTACCCTTCGGAATAGTTTTCTATCGTGGTGATAGAATTAGCTTTTTTAAAGAAAATATTTTAGGTATTCCTTTAGGGTACTTAGGCTAAAAAGCCTTGAACTTGTGCATTTGCGAGCAGTTTCTTTAAACTTCCAGCTCAATAAAATAACGTGGTCTATCCTTAACTTCTTGATAAAGCTTACCGATATACTCACCGAGTATGCCGAAACACAGTAGCTGAACACCACCTATAAAATAAATAGAAATTATAATAGAAGCCCAGCCTGGGACTACCTCGCCGAAAAGCTTAGAATATAAGGCCCAGAGACCAATGCCAATTGAAGCAAGAATAGAAAGAAAGCCTAAACCACTTATAAGACGCAAAGGCATTACAGAGAAAGAGGTTACACCATTCCAAGCAAAGGATAACATTTTATTTAGTGGGTATTTCGACTCACCAGCAAAGCGTTTCGACCTGTCATAGTAGACTATCGAATGCTTAAAACCGATCAAAGGAATTATTCCTCTTAAAAACATATTTATCTCACGAAACTCTTTTAAAGCCTGAATCGCTCTTCTACTCATCAGCCTATAATCTGCATGATTATAGATGGTTTTAGTTCCAAGAAAATTCATTAAGCCATAAAATAACTGTGCTGTAGTTCTTTTAAAAAATGAGTCTGAGTCTCTCTGTTTTCGTACCGCATAAACGATCTGGTCGCCCTGTAAATAGTTATCTAACATTTCACGAATAACATTAATATCATCTTGTAAGTCAGCATCGATGCTTATTACCGCATCAGCATCAACACTAAATAAACCAGCGAGTAAAGCATTTTGATGCCCGCAGTTATTTGAAAGTTTAATACCTTTAATATGTTGCGTTTCTTTACTTAAATCTTGAATCTGAGACCAAGTTCTATCGGCACTGCCATCATCCACAAAACAAAGAAAACTAGAATCTGATATTTTAGCTGCTGTGATTAATTCTTTTAATAAGTCTAAAAGGCGAGAAGCTGTCTCTGAAAGAACTTCTTCTTCGTTATAACAAGGTACTACTATTGCTATTTTGGTCACAATGATAACTCATAAAAACCTCTGTAGTCACGCAGCGATCTCTATGAGTATAATAGACTATCGAAAACAAGGCGATAGAAAATTCTCAGATTATTGTTTATTTTTCAAACTTTAATAGCTGCCATTTCATGGCTAGCTTGGTTTATAGCAGCTCAAGATAGTAAACTCGGCTATTTCGTCCAAAAAAGTTTTTTCCTCCCCGTTCCACTAGAGCAAGTTACCAACCAAGTAGTTAATAGTTTCAATCCAGTAGAATTTCCATCTGGGCTAATCTGTTTAAATGATCTGCTTATACCTTCTGGCTATCAAGTCTTGAACCATTTATCTATGCTGGTTTTCGTAATAATTTATGGCTTTATTTTCTTTAAGACTCTATTTCCTGATTTTAATTTTCCTAAATTTAAATTCTTTACAGAAAAACAAACGCCCTCCCAGAATGATCTTCCTTGGCTACTCGCCATCGCTTTTATCTCAGTGATTATGTTACCAGCTAATTCTTCTGACATATTTGGCTATATCTCTTTTGGTAAGCAGATAGTTCACTATGATCAGAATCCCTATAGCGAAATTTTAGCGAATATAGAAAACTGGCGCTTAGATCCACTATTAGGAAATATGCGCTGGGAGTATAATCCATCACCATATGGTCCAGTCTTTACTTTAATTTGTAAATTTTTTGTCAGTATATCTTGGAATAATCTATGGCTTAGCTTTTTTATTTTTAAGATATTTAATTTTACCTGTTATTTATTACTTATTTATATCTTTCACCATACTTTGAAATACTTTCTTCGAGGGGGAACAGCAGATTCTGTTCAAGAGACGAAGATCTGGAACGCATATAGAGTATGGCATCTCGTAGCTTTAAATCCACTGTTAATCACCCAAGGTCTCTGGAATGGTCATAATGACCTGCTTTTAGCCGTATTAGCCTTCGTCCCAGTATTTTTTATAGTGAAAGCTTTTTCTTCAGAAGAAAATTTAAACACAGAAATTCTAGATGGCGAGCAGTCCCATCTTGTATTTAAATTTCTTAAATCTAAATATCTTAGTTTAAATCTAGCTATCTGCCTTCTAATTCTTTCTGTCCTAGTAAAATATATAACGATTATTTTAATACCCTTACTGTTACTGTGGATTTGGAAAAGGGAACGCTACATACCTTATTACGGCTTAATTGCAGGTGTTCTCTGCTTCTATTTTTCTTCTCAGTATTTTAATTTATTTAATATCGATTATACAGAAATCTCTAATAATGCGACTCTCTTTCATAAATCACTTTTTGATGTGATTAACACGGTGTTTAAATTAATCACTAAAACAGATTTACCTAAGTCTGCTGTTTTAATCTCACTGGCGACGTATGCCTTGTTTTATGCTTATATATTTTTTAAACTCTTTTTCTCTAAAACAGGACAGAAGAGTGATTTAGATTTTCTTAAAAGCCTCAGCATGGTTTATGCTGTTTTACTTTTAATAATTAGCCCTAAATTTCATTCTTGGTATTTAATTTCCCTTTTACCTTTCGCTGCGATATCTCATCCTCGCTTGTGTTTCGCTTTAAGCCTCGGGCATTTACTGTCTATAACTTTTATAGATCAGGCTCATGTTTTAAATTATCTGTTGATGACGGTGCTGCCTGTGGCACAGACATATTTTTACGATTCTTACCTACGCAGAAACTGAAGTTTCGCTACACGCCCAAGATATCCTGAACAAAACCCTCTATATCAGCTTCACAAGTATCAAAAGAACACATCCACCTAACAATAGGCTCTGCTTCACTCCATATATAAAATGAATGTTTAGCTTGAAGCCTATCCACTAATTCACGAGGCAGTTTCACGAAAACTCCATTAGCTTCTACCGCATAAACTATTTCTAAATCAGGAATATTTTTAATTTTTTCAGCTAAGAGCTTAGCCATTCTATTAGCTTGCTTAGCGTTCTCTAGGTAGAGATCATTTGATAATAGTTCTAGAAACTGAGCTGAAATAAAACGCATTTTAGAAGCGAGCTGCATTCCTTGCTTTCTTCTGTATTTAAAACCCTCTGCTAGACTAGCATCTCTGAAGATAATCGCTTCACCTAGTAACATACCGTTTTTAGTACCACCGAAGGATAGTAAATCTACACCTAAATCGAAACTCACTTCTTTTAAGCTAAGACCCAGGCTAGCAGAAGCATTTGCTAATCTTGCACCATCTAGATGTAACAGCATGCCATGTTCATGAGCTAAATCAGCTAAAACCCTGATCTCGTCTGGCTTATAAACAGTTCCTAATTCTGTAGAATTAGCAATGGAAATAACTTTAGGCTGAGAATTATGCTGATTATCGAAGCCTATTAAATGTGGCTTAATAAGTGCTGCTGTGAGCTTACCATCTGTGGTTTTAACAGTAGTAAGTTTAACTCCAGTAAAGAACTCCGGCGCGCCACACTCATCTACATAAAGATGAGAAGTCTCTGCACAGATTATAGAATTATAGGATTCTGTAACTGAGGCGAGTCCAAGAACATTAGCGGCAGTACCATTAAAAACGAAGAAAATTTCTCTATCAGAGCCGAACTGCTCTTTAAATTTACTTATAGCTGCCCGAGTAAGCTCATCAGCACCATAAGCTGGAGCATGAGCTAAATTAGCTTTTACGATAGCATCTAAAATTTTTGGGTGAATCCCTGAATAATTATCGCTAGCAAAGGATTTTAGATTCATTGATTTAGCCTTGACCTAAGACTATTGTAAACTCAGAATGTACTTTATTTACGCTTGGTGGCACTTTGAGTAATTAATTTTTCAAACTATTTAATGATTACTTTCTTTAAATAGTCTGATACTATCCTCAGCGGTTGGTGGTCTATCAGCCAAACTAAAAGCATATCTTAAAGCCGCTCCAAGCTCTGCATCTGGTCCATCTAGCGGCATCATTACAGCCTGTTTTCCCAGTTCTATTTCACGCGGAGAAACTTTCCCTGAACTAGATTCAGCTCCTCGACTAGCAAGCTCCATTAATTTTTGAAATTTCCCATTAGCTTCTGGACCATCTGCAAGAAAAGCTGCCGCATGAGTTTCTATAGTAGCTTCACGCTTAACTGAGTCGTTTTCTTGTATTTTTCCTTTAAAAAAACCATTAGTGGAAAGGTTATTATTTCCAGCCATCATTCCAAGCAAAGCTTGACCAGCTGTATTCCCATCTCTTCCAGTACCAGCTACTGTTGCACCTTCTCTAGAAAGTTGAGAATTATTTCCTTGACCTGCAGATGCACCATCTTTCGAAACTCTTTGAGCCGCTTTAGCCCCACCAGCTCCTCCTATCTGCATTGATAGATTTGTTGGTAGTTTATTTATACTATCTGGTCCTAGCGTTGACATATTAATTATTTCCCTCTCTGTCTATATAAAGTATGTTTCTCTTACATTTGACAAAGTTTTTAACCTCTTCTTAACTTTTCCCCAAATTTTGAATTAATTCTTCATTGAATCATTTATCTAGTTTGGTTCTTTTGTTGGATTTTCTATAATAACACAGAATTATTAAGGAATGATTAAGAACTTAAAAATAATATTCCCAGAAATAATATGTCTATAACATTTGCATTTATACCCTGAATCCATCATGATAGAAAATGAGACCATGTCCCGCACTTATAGAGATCCTATTCATCAAGAAATCACTTTAAATTCCGCAGATAGGGTAGAAGATCTGCTTATTAGACTTATAGATACTAGAGAAATGCAGAGGCTTCGCTGGATAAGACAGCTTGGTACTGGTTGGCTCACTTATCATGGTGCAGAAGGCTCACGTTTTCAACATAGCGTCGGAACTATGCATGTGGCTAGAAAAATGTTCGAGCAGCTTTCAAGTTCCCTTCTGGACTTAAGTCCAGAAATTCTAGAAAGATATAAAGCTCTAGTTTTAGTCTCTGCTTTATTACATGATGTCGGGCATGGTCCTTTTAGCCATAGCTGTGAAGAGGTCTTGGAAATTAGGCATGAAGACTTTACGCAGAGAATTATTTTAGATAATAGTACTGCCATTAATAAAACCTTGAGGAGCTTTGATAGCAGTCTTCCAGACGAGGTTTCATCAGTATTAAATAAAACTCACCCCGTGAAATTTTTATCTAACATAGTAAGCAGTCAGATAGATGCTGATCGCTTTGACTATCTTTTAAGAGACAGCCACTTCACTGGAACTAATTATGGAAACTTTGATTTAGCAAGAGTTATCAGCAGCATTACCTTAAATAAAGAGCATGACTGCTTAGCTGTCTTTAATGGTAAAGGGCGTCTCGCTGTCGAGGACTACCTTTACGCTCGATATTCGATGTATCTTCAGGTTTATCTGCATAAAAAGTGCTTAGCGAGCGATGTTATGTTTAAGAAGCTTTTTGAGCGTGTGAAACTGCTGCTCGTCAGCAAGAAAATAGCTTTCCTAGAACAGAATCTATTTAACTGGCTTAGTAAAGGAATGAATATAGATATTCAGGATTTTATCGAAATAGATGACACCACTATCTGGCATCATATTAAGCACTGGGTGCATGAAAAAGATAATATTCTC
Source organism: Cyanobacteria bacterium REEB446 (assembly GCA_018970325.1). Taxonomy (GTDB): domain Bacteria; phylum Cyanobacteriota; class Vampirovibrionia; order LMEP-6097; family LMEP-6097; genus LMEP-6097. Next base: position 37,949 of record JAGWWP010000009.1, read on the forward strand.
AAAGATCTAGCTAGAAGATTTTTAGAAAGAGATCTGTTTAAAGCCTATCAATTTAATAATGAAGAAGAGTTTCAAAGCCTTAAGCAGAATGCTCTTGCAAAGCTAAAGCTCAGAGATATGAATCCTGAATATTACATAGATAAGATTAGCATCGCAGCTAAACCTTACAGTTTTTATAATCCAGATAAAACTAATTTCTCGAAAGCTATTTTCGTTCAGGATCAGGATTCTAACGAACTTAGAGAAATATCAGAAGTTTCACCGATAGTAAACAGCATGGTTAAGAACAATTTTCAAAATCAATATCTGATTAGTATCTAAATAAAAACGCAGAAATTGAAGTTTGCGAGTCGTCCTATCATGGACTTTAATTAAGCCGATTTGCTAGAATAAGCATGAATGAAAAAAGTTTATTATGAAGTAGATGCGGATCTTAGCCTAATTCAGTCAAAGAAGATTGCGATTATCGGTTATGGTTCTCAAGGACATGCTCATGCTTTAAATCTTAAAGACAGTGGCTGTGATGTAACCGTAGGTTTGTATAAAGGTTCTAAAAGCTGGCAGAAAGCTGAAGCAGACGGGCTTAAAGTTCTTACTGTAGAAGAAGCTGCGAAGGCATCTGACGTCATCATGATTCTTCTACCTGATGAGAAACATGCTGAAGTTTATAACACTCAGATAAAACCCCATTTAACAGAAGGGAAAACTTTAATGGTAGCTCATGGTTTTTCGCTACATTTTAACCAAATCATCGCCCCAGAGAATGTTGACATTATCATGGTCGCGCCTAAAGGACCTGGTCACCGCGTAAGAGTAGTTTTTGAACAAGGTTTCGGCGTACCTGCTTTAATAGCTATTAAGCAGAACGTCTCTGGTAAAGCTAAAGATCTAGCTCTTTCTTATGCTAAAGGCGTAGGTGGCACTCGCGCTGGAGTATTCGAGACTAATTTCAGAGAAGAAACAGAGACAGATCTTTTCGGTGAACAAGCTGTACTATGTGGTGGTCTTTCTGCCCTTATTAAAGCTGGTTTTGAAACATTAGTAGAAGCTGGTTACTCTGAAGAAATGGCTTACTTTGAGTGTTTACACGAAGTTAAATTAATCGTTGATCTAATCTATGAAGGTGGCTTAGCGAAGATGCGTGATAGTATCTCTAACACTGCTGAGTACGGTGATTATGTTTCTGGACCGAGAGTTATTGATGCTGGTGTAAAAGCTAGAATGAAAGAAGTTCTTAAAGATATTCAAGACGGCAGATTTGCTCGTGACTGGATGCTAGAGAATAGCTCTAACCAAGCTAGTTTCAGAGCTATCAGGGAAAATGAGAAAAATCATCCTATAGAATCTGTAGGTAAAGCCTTAAGAGGTCAAATGGATTTTTTGGCTCATAACAGGACTAGTCCTGCTACTGTAGCTTAGACGTCGTCTTCGTTATACTGATCTGAAATACATACTGCAAGCTTGCCTTGCACCTGACCGCTGACGCCTAAAAATTTAAGCTGATTCGCTATCCAGATCTCTGCTCTATCTTCATTATTAGTATCTAATTTCACAATGTCACCTACTTTAAGGTGCATAGAATCATTTAAGTGAAGTTCACCTCGCGCTAATACTATTTTTATAGGTAAACTAGTGCTAGCAAGTTTACTGATAATAATTTCTTTCGTATCACTAGTCTCTACGTGATGCGTACTGTAGGAAGATTGCCTGTTAAGTAAATTAATACATCCTTCTAAAGCTGAGTGAGGGATGCAGATAGTAATTAAACCTAAGTAAGAACCTATTTCTACGTTAATAGTAATTATCGCCACTATGTCTGTTATAGGAGCTATTTGAATGTTAGTAGTAGAAGTCTCTAGGGAGTTCAGCTCTACCGCACCGATATTTTTTACTACTGTCTGCCAGCCTTCTGGTAAATGATATAAAATTCTTTTTAAAATATCCTTAGTAATACCAAACTCAACCTCGGTAAGCTCATCACGAATACTTGATACACCCATACCACCCAAAAGGCGGTCTAACATTGAGCCCACTAAATGCTTCTCTATACTAAAACTTATCTGAGTAAGAAAAGGCTGCATGGTAAGGATACCCGTATAAAGATCCTCAGACATAGTCGCAAGAAAATCACCATAAGTAACCTGTTGTACATTTGCGACATTAAGCTCACAATTAATACGGAGCATAGAATTTAAAGACAGTGTCACTTCTCTACAGAAAAGTTCATGAATATTACCGATTACTTTAAGATGCTCTTTATTAAACTTATCTGGATTACGAAAGTTATATTCTTTTATTTTGCGAGGATTATTATCATCTAAATTTGGTAACTGAGGAATAGATCTCTGACGAGGTCCTGGTATTATCCTTTTACTTTCAGTGTTATATTTATTCATCTTTCCCCTATTGCACTATGAAATCAGTGAAATAAATATCATAAATTTTAAATTCACCGTGTAAAGCTTGATTTAGATTCTCTTTCAGCTCAGTTTTGATAGCTAATTTATTTTCAAAACCGATAACCTCTTCAGCTTTCTTCCTTGATAAAGTCGTTATAACTATATCCTTAATCGCTGGAACAGAAGGACCTAAATCATGCTCTATCTTCATCTCATAACCATGTTTCTCTTCAGGAGATAATTTAGAAAATTCTTCGAAATCCTCAGAGTAAAGTTTCGCCGTAATAGAAACCTTTAGGAATCGGCTACCTGAAAGATCAGATAAGTTAACTACGAAATCACCAATTGGGTGAATCGGTAAGTGATCCTTCTCATTTGGCTCTCTATGCTCCTCAATAGTCTGATTTACTGTAATCATCTTGGGAACTAATTTAAATGCCAGTATTACGCCTCCAAACGCTGCCACAAAGACAAAGAAAATTACTAGCACCATATTCGGTGCCCCAGAGGTTACTACTGTAGATGTACCTTGATCTTCAGCCATAGCATAAACTTTATGCCCTGAATCGTTTTCTATAGTTTTCGATTACTAGTCCTTTAGAAGGATTTGATAATTTTCCATCTAATGCATTTAGATCATTTGAATTTAAAATACTTTCACGAATCAGTGTGGAAGATACGTCTATATAAAGATTTTCAATGAAATTTATTTTTAATTTCTTTTTTAAATCAATAAATTCATCTTGGTTAAATAATTCGGATTCGAGTAAATTTTCAGTATTTAAACCTGTTTCTTTTCGCCTAAAAACTATAAACTCTAAATTTTCTATTAAGTAAGTAACATTTTTCCACTTAGGAAGTTCTGAAAAACTATCTGCCCCCATTATCCAGAATAATTTAGCAGTAGGATAAAGTGCTTTAAACTCCTCTACGGTCTGATAGGTATAAGAAGGTGGTTCCCGATTGAGTTCCATCAGATTAAGCTTAAAATTTAATTCTTGAGACTGCTCGCAATCTTCAATTTCTGCGTAATCTTCAAGGGCTAGTTTTAAAATTTCCGCACGCTTACACTCTTGCCGAATTCCCGCTTCTGCGTTTTCGTGATCTTTTGGTTTATCCCGAAATTTAAACGGCGAAACATTAGCAAGAATAAAATGTACTTCATCTAAATCAAAAAGCTCTTGAGCAGATCGTGCTATTTCCAAGTGGCCTAAATGCACTGGATCAAAAGAACCACCAAAAAGCCCTAGCCTTAAACTTGTACTTTCGCTAGCAGTCTCCATAATACGCTTATCATCGCTTCCCTAGCGGATTTGACCACTGCCCTCAATAATATACTTATAGGTACAGAGTTCTTTCGCTCCGATAGGACCTCTGACATAACCGATACTAGTACTGATGCCCATCTCCGCACCGAAACCAAATTCTTCACCATCAGTAAAGCGTGTACTAGCGTTAACATAGACACAAGCAGAATTTACCATACGTGTGAATTTTTCAGCAGCATTTATATTTTCAGTAATAATAGCCTCGGAGTGATTATTAGAATAAAAATTAATATGCTGAATCGCTTCATCCAAGCTCTCTACAGTTTTTATAGAAACTTTAAGATCTAAATACTCTAGACCCCAATCAGCTTCAGTAGCTAAAGTCGTGAAAGGATAAAGCACATGAATATCTTGGTCAGCGACTATCTCTACGCTAGATTTAAGCAGCTCTTGAACCAAGAAAGGTAAAACCTCGTCCTTAATATCAGCATGAATTAAAATACTTTCACAAGCATTACAGACACTAGGTCTTTGTGTCTTAGCGTTAAGAATGATTTCTACTGCCTTATCTATATCAGCCTCGGCATCTATGTAAACATGACAGTTACCACCGCCGGCTCCTAGAACAGGTATTAAAGAATTTTCAGTAACAAATTTCTTCAAAGCCTCACCACCACGAGGTATTACTAAATTAATCTCATCTTTAGCCCTTAACATTAATTTCGCACTATCTCTAGATTTATCTTTTAAATACTGAACTGCTTCGACAGGAAAAGCACTTTGCTTTAAAGCTCTATAAACGACATCCATAATCGCATTATTAGTATGCCAAGTCTGTCTACTACCCCTTAATACACAGGCATTAGCTGATTTAATCGCAAGTGCGATAGCATCTGTAGTTACGTTAGGTCTAGCTTCATAAATAATTCCTATAACTCCTATAGGCACACTTACCTTAGAAATTTTCATGCCCTTAGGATGCCTCCAGCCTTCTATTACTCTAGAAATCGGGTCTGGAATATTAATTACCTTACGAATACCCTGAGCCATGCCGATTAAACGTTTATGATCTAATCTGAGCCTGTCTTTTAGGGCAGTAGTTAAATCTGCATTATCTGGTGAATTTAAATCTTCTTGATTCGCTTCTAATATATAATTACTCGACTCTAAAAGTTCTCTTTCTATTAATTCTAAAGCAGAATTTCTCTGAATTTCAGACAAAGAAATTAACGATGAAGTAGATAGCTTAGCAGCCTTAATTTGGCTAGTGAGTTCAGCTTCTACCTTAGAAAAATCCGTAGTCATCTAAATAATTTTAGCACTCGGAAATAGTGCGTATACCTTAAGCATCCGCTGAAAAATGTTTAAAATAGCATTTTCCTTAACCAGAACTTAAATCAGATACCTTATAAGGTGTATATGCTACAGAGCTCTAAAGAAAATATATTATATGGCTTGCTCAACGCAGCAGGCGAAAGACAGACTCTGATCGCAAATAACATAGCTAACGCTAGAGTAGAAGGTTATCAGCCAAGAGATGTAGATTTCGATATAGTCATGCATGATTTAAGGGCTGGCAATACTAATATCAAAGCCACTCTGTCTAAAGCAACTATTAAAAATGAGGGTTCACCAGTGATTCTAGAAGAAGAAATGTCAAAAATGTATAAAAACCATGTAACTTATGTACTCTTGACTCGGATTAATGGTCAGTTTTACAAAAACATGGAAGAAGCTACGCAAGCAGCAAGGGCAGGTTAATAAATGGGTGGAATGTTTGAGATATTAGATACAGCAAGCAATTCTCTAAAAACAGAAAGAGAAGCGATGGGCTATGCGGCAGAGAATGTTGCGAATATGTACACGCCTGGTTACAAGGCTAAAACTCCTATATTAATGGCTAAGGGCAGAGGACAGAGTTTCTCTGAAATGGTAGAGCATTTAGCAGAAGGTAGAGAAATACCTTTAAATGCGATGCTATTAAGTAAAAACCCTGGTTCTGGCAGTATGATAGGCTCTGTGGCGGTAGATACAGCCGAAGGCACACAGCTTTACTTACCAAATCACCCTTTAGCAAACGCTCAAGGTTATGTAGAAAGCTCTAACGTAAATGGACCAGCTGAGTCTGTAAAAATGTTAAGAGCAGTTACTTCTTATAAAGCGATTTTATCTATAGTAGAAATGACGAAAGCTTCATCTAAAGAGGCTCTCAACATGACTAAAAATGGTTAATTAGTCTCGTGCTCGTAAATCACTCCTCCATGCCATGCTGGCTGCTCGAAAGCAGCCAGTTATGGAACTCTTTCTGGCTCCAAGGAAAGTGCATGGGGTTATGAAAAGTCCAGTCAAACTCTTTTACTCTAGCGTTTAGTAGCTCTGCTAATTTTAGTGAATCATTTTTATCACAGAAGATATCTGAATTAGAAACCGTTATATTGATATTAAAATCGTGTAGCTCAGTGAAAGGTGAACGACTCTCATGACTAGGATTATATTTCATAGGTTCTTCATTCGCCAAAACACTTAGTGGAGAATAATTCTCCCATTCTTCGTAGTAATTCATTAAATTTTTAAAAACCTGTGGGTGGGTTCCCCACGCTGAAATATGCATGGCTGCTAATATCCACATTAAGTCTACTGGAAATTTTCTATCTCCTATTTTATTCCCCTGCTTTAAAAGCTCTGCGTTAGCATTTTTAAGTTTAATTTCTCTAAGCCATTCTGCTACAGGCTCTTTTAATGGCTGATGTAACTTCATAATAGTAGAAATTAGACCTTGAGAAGTTTTTAAAAATTTTAAAAGCTTAGTATTAGTTCTAGCTGGAGGCTGAATTAAAAATATATTAGTATTTTTCAGAAGTGATTTTATCTGTGAAAACTTCTCTGGGCTTGAGTTATCAGTAAGTATTTTCAGAAGCAACATCGCCCCCATGGAATGAGCTATGAGTATAATAGAGTCTTCTTTTATGCTGAAACCTGCCTTTAAAATCTCAGTTAGATTTGTAGCTAAAGCATCAGCGCAGTCTTGAAAATTAAGATGCTCTTCAGCCTGATAATGAAGAAAATGTTTCTGCCACTGCTTTTCCTCAAAATATATAAGCTGATCTAGCCAGTTTAATTCACTGGAGCCTGCTCCTGGGATAATGATGAGTTTTGGCATTAATGGATTTCAGTTGCTTGTGCTTTGTTTTTATTAACCACTTCAAAAGACCCCTTTAAAAAAGAAAGTTGGTCATTAATAGAATTAAGTGTTTTGTTAATATCTTTATCACTCTCTTCGAGTCTAGCAATGCTCTCTTCAAGTCTAGCAATAGGTTTAGTGACAGAGGTAAACCAAAGTCCAGAGATTAAGATTGGTACCAGCCAATAAATAATTTTCGCCAAAGGACTCTTAAACCAATCAAGATGAGATTTAATCTCTAAGATAGTCGGTTCCAGAGAGTTTATTTTATTAGTTAAGTTATCAATACTTTTAAATATAGATTCTGATTGACTGTTAATCGGATTAATAGCCATACTAGAAAATCCAAGGTTTTTTGTAAACTCTGTATCTTGGTGATGACTATTTGACTCCGTGGGATTCGATATAGGAGTCTTTGGTGGTCGCTTATCTATCATTTAGGGCTAAAAACTCCTGACTGGTTGCAAGAAACTTTGAGTAGTAAGTCTCAGAAAGAATAGTTTCTATTTTTGCAAATTTTTCTTTTGTGTTAAATTCCTTAAAATCAAAATGAAAATTAACACTAACTTCATAATATCGATCCTCTCCGGTATCACCGCCACCTCTTGATTTTCTAATACGATATGTAGCGATGGAACCGTCTTCATCACGATAATCTAGAGGTAAAACGAATTCAAAAGTTGAATTTTTATTGAAATCCTTTATCGACTCAACATTTTTATTAAGTAACTGTAGTTTTATGTTCTGTAAATTGAATTCTGCTACAAAATTTAAACCCAATGCACCTATTTCTGAAACTTTACGATCTAATAAATCATTGGTGATTTTAACTAATTCAGGGAAATCTTTTCTTGAAAAGTCCTTTTTTACGATGCTCAACTTAAATTCTGCCGGGAAAAAAGTGAAAATAATATCATTTCGTTTTGCGGTAAACTCTTGTGGTAAAACGGTTTTAAGCTGTTCAATAACAAAAGGATTCGGCTTTTGCTCACTATCTATCTTGATTTCTTCTTCAACTACATCATATCTACTAATAATATTTCCTCGTTTTAAATCATTAAGCAAGGCATCTTTATTTAGATAAATATAATCGGTGACAATAACAGTTGCTATTTGACTTAAAGGCTCAAATTGCAAATTGTTTTTCTCCATAACTTCATTATAATTGATACGAATATAATCAGAAAATGTTAAGTATTAATATGTGGTAAACCACAGTAAATCACCTTGCAGAACAAAATCCGTTTAGATCAATTAATTTTTGAGCTCGGCTATTTCGATAGCAAGGAGAAAGCGCGCTCAGCGATTATGCAGGGCTGCATTAAAATCGCAGGAAAGCTGATAGATAAAGCAGGTCATCAAATTAATAGTGAGAAGTTTTATACAGAATTAGATGCTAATCCTAGTTATATAGAAGTCGATGATAAATTACAGAAATACGTTAGCCGAGGGGCTTTCAAGCTAGAGGCAGCTTTTAAAACTTTTAACTTAGATTTTCATGAAGCGATCGTTTTAGATGTAGGTGCTTCTACTGGAGGTTTTACGGATTTCACTTTACAGCATGGTGCTAAAAAGGTTTTAGCCTTAGATGTAGGAAAAGGACAGCTACACTATAAATTACAGCATGACTCTCGGGTACTGAATTTAGAAGGTATCAATTTTAAGAATTTTAGTTTAGAGGATTTAATTACTGTCCTGAACGGTGTTTCATCAGAGGATGAAATAAAAGCAGTGGAGCGAGAGGGCGACAAGAATGCAGAAAATAAAACCATTCATAGGTCTCAAAATCTAGATTTTATAGTCTCTGATTTATCTTTTATCTCACTTACTAAAGTCGCTGACAGGATTTTAGAAATAGCGAAGCATTTTAACCCAAGAATCATATTACTTTTAAAACCTCAATTCGAGGCTAGTAAAGAAATCGCTGATAAATTTAGAGGAATCATTACTGATGAAAAGATTAGAGATGAAATTATACAAGATCTGCTTGAGAAGCTTTCTAAGTCTGGGCTTCAGCTTAAACAGATGATAGAATCACCGATTAAGGGTACTAAGGGGAATGTGGAGTATTTAGCGGAGTTTGGGGTTGGTGAATTATGTCTTTAAGTTTTGAAAAACACTTAGAAAGCCCTGATAATCATCGTATTATTTTTTCTGCAAAATACGGTGAAGGAAAAACTTATTTTTTAAAAAATATTTTCTTTTCTTCTGATGAAAATCAAAAGAAATATGAAACAGTACATCTATTTCCTGTTAACTATGCGGTAGCAAGTAATGAAGATATTTTTGAGCTAATAAAGCGAGATATCATTACTAACTTAATTCAAACTGATAGATTCCAGTCTGATTCACTATCTGAGGCCATTATGAAGCATCTATCTTTTCTCTGGAAGAATACTAGAGACATTTTCTTTATAGGCGTCAAAACTATATTGTCATTATTTTTATTACTCGTAAAATCTGGATATATAGTTACTGTAGGGATCTTTGTAGTCCTAGCTAAGTTCTTAAAAAGTCTTTTCAGCACAGAGATAAAAGAACTTGGTAAAAAATACAGCGAAGAGACAGAGTCTAGCAAAAAAAAATAAAAAAAACACTTAACCAAACAGCAGAAAAAAACAGGCTCTATCTATGAGTATGACTTGATTTCAGAAATTATAACTAAACAAATCGAAAAACTAAAAGGTGCAGAAAATACCAAGAAAGAAACTATATTAATTATTGACGATCTTGATAGATTAGACCCTGAGCATATTTTCAGGTTACTAAATATTTTTTCCGCTCACTGTGATGTACAGTATTACACAGAAGAAAGCACTTCTAGAAAGCATAATAAATTTAACTTCGATAAAATCATTTTCGTCTGTGATGTAGAAAACTTAAGATCACTGTTTCATCATAGATACGGTGCTGAAGCAAATTTCGTAGGGTATTTAGATAAATTTTATAGTGGTGAAGTTTTTGATTACAACTCTAGAATGGAGATGATTAAATACGTAGAGGAAAATATTGAGCATATTTTCACTGACTTTGAGGACTTTGTAATTCCTTGGTTTGTAACGATTCACCCGCAACTTGAAGCTGATCAGCCGACGAAACACATATGTCAGTACCGCATTAAGCATAACTTCCTAAAACCTTTTTTACTAGATTTTTTAAAAAGCTTTATTGAGACTGGGGAATTAAATTTCAGACAAATTCAATCAATTAACAGAATAAATCTCGATGAAATGATCAAGGAAGAACTAGAGCATAATGACAATAAGCTGTCTATTATTCGACTCCTACTTTCTGTACTAATTAGTATCAGTGGTAGTGCCGAAAATCTGAAAACCTCATTTAATAAACTCGCTACCGAGGAGGTATACACTTATTTTCATAACAACCTAGATGCTACCTCTAGCCAAAACCCTCTTGAAAACGATATGTACAAGATTTTATTTCTTCTAACATTAGTAGATTTTAAATTAGATATCTACCATATCTACAAGAACATAGATAATTCCTTTGGCTCTGAGAACCTAAATAAATTCAATAGAAAAAGGTATTTAAATACGACAAGCTTGCTTGTGCTGAATGCTATCAAACACGAACAAAAAATATCTTTACCAGATGGTGAGACCATTACAATCCATTGTCTCTTTATAAACGAGCAGGATTGGAGTGCTTATCCTGTTAGACAGATGAATTACTTTGCCCTGATGGCTAAAGTCTTAGAGGATTTACAAGCTCAGAAACTGCTTTAGCTGAGATCTGGATATGCCCTTTAGTTACTTTTGAGCAGCGTAAAATTTGGACAGATATCTTAATTTCACGTTACAGAGTCCCCTGCACAACCTCCCAATAACCCGCTTTATCAGAACCAATTCTCTCAATTAAACCACTACTCTTCAACTGAGCGATGTGCTTCTCTATAGCTCTTGTACTGATCTTCAAATTTTTTGCTAATTCTGCAATAGTAATTTTAGGGTTATTTTTTATAAATTTCATTATTTTATCTACTGTTTTCACCGAACTTTTCACCGAACTTTTCACCGAACTTTTCACCGAACTTTTCACCGAACTTTTTGGACGTTTAAGTATTAAAGTAAAAAATCCTTGCTTCTGAAACACAGGCTCCAAGAGCCCTGCTGATGTCATTAGATCTTGTATCCGATTAATCCCCGAACCTACCTGTTCAACTAAATGCATGCGAGTAAATAAACCAAAAATTAAAGGGTTTCTTGAGTGACTACGTTTTCCAAATTCTTCTTCAGAAATAGCACTAACTAAACCACCTGGATTCGTAATTTCTACTCTGTCGTCATAGACCTCGATGTGCGTAACAGCACCTCTATCATAATAATCTCGGTGAGCAAGTGAATTAATAATCGCCTCTTTAAAAACATTCTCTGGAATTTCCCAAAATTCTTTACGAGGACCAGCACCCTGACCTTCAATATCATAGCGAATATCTAATTTACCTCTAAGCCACTGCATCGCTTGTTTGTATTGGTTATAAAGATTTCCACCATACTGTTTATCATCTATAATGAAACGCTTATCAAAGCCCTGAAAGGCTATGCAACGTATAACTGCCTTTTCTATTAACTCCTCTGGCTGTTTACCAAAAAATAATACGGCTCCATTTTTAAATTTTTGCTCACTAGTATAAAGTTTTAGATTCTTAAAAATCTGTTCCTGTGGTAAATTCAAGCTCAGGCGAGCCTCTCCTTGAAAAAATCTTAGAAACTCTTTATCTATCATAGTTTTCTCAGAAAAATCTACACAAGGCATATCATCAAAATAAATTCTTTCCGAACGCTGGAAAAAATCTCGCATCTGTTCTGCTGTGGTGAGTTTGTGAGTACTAGGACCTATTCTTACATAAATAGCTCCTGATAAAACATAGGGCTTATTAGTACCAGAAGGAACTTCTATAACACCTATTTTTTTACCCTCCACTTCGATAATAGATAATGAACAAGCTAACTGAGGCGTAATATCTCTAAAACAGTTCTGAATACTAGAGCGTTTTTCATTATCGATTTTTAAACCCTTAAGTTCATTATCATCACTAACACCTAAAAGTAAAACACCTCCAGCCGCATTAGCAAAAGCACAGACTTGCTCTGCTAATTCTTTAACTTTCGAAGGCACTGATAGCTTAAATTCAGCGTTATAACCCTCTCCAGCATTGACCAGTAGTTTTATATCTTTTGCTGTTAACATTTCCTGTGAGTATCTCTTCTCTACTCATTTTAGACCCTAAAGCAATTCTTCAGGATTCTGATTCAGTGATTTCACCCCTCCCCGAACCTTCCGAAACCTAATTATAAAAAACACTAAAAGAGCAAGGAAACTAATAATATTTAAAACCATCATAGAGAAAGCTAAAGCCTTTAAGCCCATCACTGGAATTAAGGTATAATTTAGCCCAGCCTTAAGTAAAATAGTTACAATCATTACATAGAGCGGTGTTCGGCTATCACCAAAACTATAAAAAGTTCTTACTAAAAACTCTTTCAGCACATAAGGAATAGCTCCCAAGCTGAAATAATAAAATAGCGAGGAAACCATTTCTGTAGACCTTGCATTAAAAGCACCACGCTGAAAAATTATACGAATAATCTCTTCATGCCATATACAACCTATTATTACGGCTGGTATACAAACCAATACTAGATTAAAGTTTAACTTTAAAAGCCTGCGTTTAATTTCATCAAACTTTTGCTGTTTTACTAGAACAGATATCTTCGGAAAGAAAGGCACTATGACAGCCGTAATTAAAATACCCATCGGCATCTGTATTAAACGACTAGAAAGGGTAACAGCAGTCCAAGAACCCTCCTCTAAACCTCTACAGAAAAAACCATCCACGAAAGTCATTATCTGAGCGAAACCTGTACTGAGAAGTGCAGGATAAAGAATTAGATTAAAATCATGAATTTCTCGCTTATCAACTTTAATGCTTTTATTCCCTTTATCCATAATCCTTTTAAAGGCAGGCCACTGAATAAATAAGGCGATAAGCCCGCCTACAGTAGTTCCTAGAGCAAGAGACATCCCAAAAAGACTTGCATTGCTTAACATCACTGCGATTATCAGGGTTATATTGGTAATCGCTGGCGATATACTCGACATAAAATATTTCTTATAAATATTTAGAAGAGCTCCGATAATCGCATTCGGTCCAGTGATAAGTATTAAGATCAAAAGCAGATCTATATTCGTCAAAGTAAGATTAAAATATTCAAGATGCTTAGCCTTATCAATAAAGGCGTTCAGAATATAGGGCTTCGCAAAATAAATAATTACAGCTACTGCCGTAAAGATATACATAGACTGCCATAAAATCTTCTTTAGGAAAGGTTTCTGTGTAGATCTTTTAACTTTAGGCAGTATTGCCACTACTGAATTATAGATGGGGCCACCTATACAGCCGAAAATAATAAAAATATTTCCAGTAAATAAATAAGCTAAATTAAAGGCATCAGAATAAACTGAAGTGCCAAAATAATGAGCGATAACTAGATCTCGAATGAGACCTAGAATCTTACTAATAAAAGTAAGGCTAGCGACAAGCCCAATTACCTTGAGCATTTTCTATACATTTAAGCTTTTAAGCTCTTCAGCAAAGCTCTTATGAGCAGGTTTTACCGCATCATTAGATTCAGAGCTAGCATCTTTCTTATTTAGGCAGTCTATTCCAGGAAGAATCTGCCCTTCTAAAAACTCTAAAGACGCTCCACCACCAGTACTCACATGAGTGAATTTTTCTTTAGCGAAACCATATTTTTCTATGGCTGCAACTGAATCACCGCCACCTACTATAGTCGCCCCGCCTTTAGCAGTAAGATTCATTAGTGCTATCGCTATGTCTTTAGTACCTTCATCGAACATAGCGTATTCGAACACACCCACTGGTCCATTCCATAACACTGTCTTAGACTGGCTTATTAAATTACTAAATTTGATTCTAGTCTCTGGGCCTATGTCCATACCCTGCCAGTTAGAAGGAATTCTTTCGGCTTCTAAAATCTTAGTCTCGAATTTATCTTCTCTGCCATATTTATCGAAAATGTTTATCTCGTTACCTTCTGCATCAATAGCAGGTGTTCCGATTACATCCTCTGGCAGTAATATCGCAGTGTTATTCTCATCAGCCAAAGCACAGATATGACGAGCGACTTCTAGCTGAGAGTCTTCACAGATACTCTTACCAATACTAGCTCCTCTCGCTTTAAGAAAAGTGTAAGCCATACCACCACCGATAATTAGAGTGTCGACTTTCTTCACTAAAGTATTTAGAACTGCTATCTTACTGCTAATCTTAGAACCACCGATAATCGCAGTGAAAGGTCTTTCTGGATTATCCAGCTTACTACCAAGCATAGCGACTTCTTTTTCCATAAGCAGCCCAGCTACCGCAGGATTAAGGTAACTAGCCACACCAGCAGTGCTAGCATGCGCTCTGTGAGCAGTTCCGAAAGCATCATTAACGTAAACATCAGCTAAAGCAGCTAATTTTTTACAGAAATTCTGGTCGTTTTCCTCTTCCTCTTTATAGAATCTGATATTTTCAAGTAAACAAACTTGACCATCAGTGAGTTTATTAACTTCATCTTCGACTTCCTTGCCGATAGAGTCATGTAGTTTCTTCACCTCGAAACCAAGTAGCTCACTAAGACGCTTAGCTACTGGATCTAATTTAAATCTATCATCTGGACCATTTTTAGGTCTGCCTAAATGTGTTACAAGAATTAGCCTAGCTCCCCTTTCTATAAGATATTTAATAGAAGGCAGTGCTGCTTGGATTCTTGAGTCATCTGTAATATTCAGATCCTTATCCTGAGGGACATTAAAGTCAACTCTCATTAAAATCTTTTTAGATTTAATTTGATTTACGGCTAGGTCTTTTATCGTTTTTATCATAAAATTATTGAACTTTTAACCAGTCTATGGTCGACTCAGATATCTTCTGTAATATTACAGGAATTTCTAAACCTTTTAAACTTTCTCTATTAGCAGGAGGAACTAAACCTCTTTGATCCTTAACTAGTTTATGCTTAGCATCTATAATTAAAAATCTAGGAAAAGCAGATAAGACGAAGGTTTCAGCTAGTTTATTCTGGTCATCATATATCCAAGTCGCTGGTATCTGGGAATATTCATTGGACTTTTTCAGAAAAGCATCTACCGAAGCATGTTTCGCATCAGTAAAAAATACTATTTTCTGTTTCAACTTGGTTTTAGAAGTATACTCCTGCATAGTGGCGAGTAAAGTTTCACAGAAAACACAGTCTGGCTTCACTGCAATAAAAACTGTCTTCCTGCTCTGATCTACAAAATCCACTAAATTTTTAACCTTTAAAGAGCGGTCTCTGACTTTAGTCGTTCTGAGAAACTTAGATAAATTATCTCCCTCTTTATACTTGGACTGCTCTTCTCCTGGAACAGTACTAGCGGGGGAAGCAGGATTAGCTTTAGTAGAATCAGGAGCCTGTTTCGTTGTACTTTTAAGGTTAGGTTTGCCTTGGCTTGCTGCAATATCGCTATTGATTAAAGAGCATGACTGCGAGATTATTAATAATAGAAATGCTAAAGCGAACCTCATTAGCTATGATTTTACAATATTATGTCTAAACAACAAAAAAAACACGAATTCCCAATAATTCCCTTTATGTTATTAGGGGTTCTGATTATTAATAGTGCTGTACTTGCCTATAAATACATAAATTTCTATTACTTCAAGGATATACTTGCAGATATTCACTCACTTGCCTGCACTACAGACTGTGATGCGGTGATGCTTTCTAAGTATGCTCTGCTCTTCGGTATTCCTACGCCTATTTTTGGCTTAGCGAGTTTTAGTCTACTCTGCTACATGTTTTCAAGAATACACTTCGGTACTCAGCACCCAGACTTAAAAACTAAAATTAATAATGAAAACACCGATAACCCTGAATCGTCCCAAGATGGTGATACTGAGCAGCTTGAAACTGAACTAGAGAAAATACAGAGAGTCTTCGAGACTTTTTTAATATTTTTAGTCTTAATAGCACTGTCTTACATGTATATTATGTTCTTTACATTAGAGCTGGTCTGTAAATTCTGTATGCTTTCACATGTAACTTTATTTTTATTTACTGCTTATTATTTTATTTACTATAAGAGGTTTTTGAGCGTACTGCAGACACGCGATTTTTACGACTAGCATGTTTAATCACTATCTCTTTCGCTTCCAGCTTATAATCTAAATTTTTCCTAAGTCCATAAAGCTTATCAGCAGCAGCTTTACGAGCGATCTTTTCATCGACTATTGGCTGGGGATAATTATTCATCATTAAAGGCAATTCCCAAGGGGTATGTATATATTTAGCAGGCATATTCGCTAATTCTGGTATCCATTTACGTATAAATATACCCTCTGGATCTTGATCTAAAGACTGCTTAATCGGATTATAAATACGGATAGTGTTTATGCCAGTAGTGCCAGACTGCATCTGGGCCTGAGGATAATGTATACCTGGCTCATAATCAGTAAATAAGCGAGCTAAGTGCAGAGCAGGCTCACGCCAATGCAGCCACAGATGATTAGCTGCAAAACTCATCAGCATGGCACGCATACGAAAATTAATCCAGCCCGTAGCCTTTAAAGCTCGCATACAGGCATCTATCATAGGATAACCAGTCCGAGCTTCTTTCCATGCATTGAAATAATCATAATTAAATTCAGGCTCCCTAAGACCATCATAGGCAGAGTGTAAATTCTTAAATTCGATACTTGGTTCGTCTTCTAACTTCTGTATAAAATGACAATGCCAGCACAAACGTGCTGAAAAAGAGCGTATAGTACTAGTAGATTTACTACGCTTCTCTTCAGCAGCAATTCTGTGAAAAATTTCCCGCATAGATATTAAACCAAAAGCTAGGTAAGGTGATAGCCGAGAACATGCTTCGTAAGCAGTTAGCGGCGAAGACATCGCTTTAGTATAATTCAAGCCTCGCTCATGCAGAAAAGTATCTAAAAGCTTTAATGCTTCACTACGACTAGCTTTCTGCCTCAGTATACAGCCATCATTTTCAAGACCCAGATCAGCAGCTAAAGATAAAAGCTCAGTGGCTTTTTTGGCTGCTAATCCCTGCGGTAAAGTTTCATTTTTTTGCAGCTCTAAAATTGGCTCTAAAGCGAAGGAGGCTTTTATTAGTGGCTTTCTCATCAAAGCTTGCCAGCGTACAGCCCAGTTATCACGAGTTTTCAGGCAGCGAATTACGCCATTTTGTACTGGTTCATGCCAAATTAAATTTCGTGCTTTAGCCCAAGCTTTTACCCGCTTATCCCTAGAGTATGTCCAAGCGTTCCAAGTCTCCTGATGCGAGTATAAAGCAGTCACTGAGTATCTTTCATATAACTCATCTAAAACCGAAACTGCATCACCGACTTTAATCACTAAAGACTGACCCAAGCTACTAAGCTCGGTATCTAAATCTAGGAGAGCTTCACATAAAAATTCATAATGCCTATAACTCATATCGGGCTCTTTCCATAAAGTAGGTTCAAGAATATATAGAGGCAAAACGGGAGCAGCTTTAGTTGCCATACTGAGAGCTGCATGGTCATGAATTCTTAAGTCACGTTTGAACCAGAGGATTTGCATGTGATATTTCTATTTTAGACGGATATCTGATTTATTAAACTTTAGCCCCTATCAGCTCAATAGAATAACCATTAGGATCTTTAACGAAGGCTATAACCGTAGTACCATGCTTCATCGGACCAGCTTCCCTAGTAACCAAGCCGCCTTTCGCTTTTATTTCCTCACATGCTTTATAGACATCGTCCACTTCTAAAGCTATATGACCAAAAGCATCTCCCAGATCATATTCTGAACGTCCCCAGTTATAAGTAAGCTCTATAACAGTATTTTCAGCTTCA
>JAGWWP010000010.1 GCA_018970325.1 Cyanobacteria bacterium REEB446
ATAGTATTTTTTCTTACGAAAAAATACTATGTGTCAATAATCTGTGATAAAAATATTAGTTGTAGTTAAAAAAATTCCTTCTACTTTTCTCAATTATTGGTTTAATTTTTCAGTCCACTTTACAGCTTACCAATACGTAAAAAATAATTGGTTAGAATCCTTAGGAGTTGGAGCTTATAAAAGATATGGAGATTCTATAACTTGGGAAGGGGCTTTATATACAATACAGAGTCAGCTAGCTCTAGAGATACACGTAGGTGCGAGAACTGCTTTAGAGATGCAAGGAAAGGCTCATAATGTGAGTTTCGGCTCTAATAAGACTTTTCTGTTCACCTCAACTAAAAGCAGCTTACCCAAATGGTTTCAGTTCCAAAAATGGCAGACTGATATAAAGCTGGTCAAAACTCAATTCCTAAACCCTGATATCGGTATAAGAGACTTAGAGCTAAATAATTTTAAAATACGAATATCCAGCGTAGAAAGGGCGATTTTAGAAGCTCTCTATCTAGTACCAAAGACTCAAGATTTTCAAGAGTGCTATTACTTAATGGAAGGATTGATGGCTATGCGTCCAAAGATAATACAAGCCTTACTAGAAGAGTGCAAATCAGTTAAAGTAAAGCGATTATTTTTGTTTATGGCTAAGAAAGCTAAATTGCCATTACTAAAAAAAATAGATATCAGCCGAATTGATTTAGGTTCTGGTAAAAGAGTGATAACTCCAGGTGGTAAGCTTGATCTAGATTATCAAATCACCTACCCAAGGGAGTTTGAGATTAATGAATAAAAAATATTGCCATCAAGTAGAACTACTATTAACAGTGCTTCCAACTCTTGCAAAGATAGAAGACGTCGCTAGACAAACACAAGAAAGCCATAAAGCAGCTAGAGCAAAAGCTTAAGCTGCCTTATGCTTTTTTAATTTAGGTTCTAGCTAAGCCCTCTTCAATCCAATCACCCTTGTAGATTTCCCATCTCGCTTCACCCTACCCCTCTTGATATTTGGTAAACACTCTCCTAGCTTCTTACTTATCTCCGCTGGAGTAGAAATAAATTTATCAGAATCACTAATAAAAGCACTTTTAGAAATCTCACTCTTATCATTAGCCAGTCCAGAGCTTAAGCACCACTGCACATAAAATTTATAGACTTCACTAACGTTAAGACCTTCACTTGAAGAGCATTCCACTAAAGATGATTCCTCAATAAACTCTAAGAGATGATTATTACTTCTAGCTATATCCTCGAAATGCTTTTCTTTAGAGCTATAGCCTATCCCTTCATCTAATAATTTACTGAAAGCATCTATAATTCGGTTCAGTAGAGCTGGAAGAATATTCTTTCTAATAAACTCTGGATCTTCCTTAAATCGAGGGTCCGCCTTCTTTTCTGTGCTAATACTCGGATTAGGATTAGTTTTAAAAGTATTTTTAAATTCTATCGGGCATAGCCTAGATTTCACAGCTTCGCCTAGAGAGCTAATATTAGGCATTCCATTCATATTAAAAAAGAAAATCGCCCTGGGATTAGTTTCTATCGGGTCTTTGTTCTTTCTCTCAAGCTGTATCGGATCACCAGTAATAGCCGCTTTTAGGGTCTGCGATTTATCTAAATTAATAGCACTGTTTTCCGAAGACCAGTTAATCGCAGAGCGATATAAATCAAAAATCCCAAATCTCCTTCCAGAGTCAGCTTCCTTGAAGTTTTGTAAGGATATGCTAGTAAATCTATGCTTCCCAATTAACTGAGTAAAGATTTCTCTTAGAGTATCTTTTCCATTCGCTCCATCTCCATAATTTATTACAGCTCTTAATCCTCTGCCAGCACGTTTTCTGGCAGTCTTAATGTCTAGGCAACTAGCGACTAATCTTAGGATGATCTCCTGATCTGCTTTCCCTAGGACGTTATCGAGAAATGTATTTAGCTCCAAATCATCAGCCGCTGGATTATACTCATAGTCACAGATATAGATATTAAGCTGCTCTGGACTATGCTTTTCTAGGGTAAAAACAGGCTTAGAGCTTTCATCATAACTCAATCTTAGAAAGCCATTCTTTAGGTTTATGCCACTTGGGTTAATTTTATCTGTATCTATTGCATAGCTTTGCACTAGATATTTATACGCTTCTTCTGTGCAGCAGGGCTTGGCATAATTAGTGGCTCCAGTCTCAAAATTAGTAATGTAGCTTTTAAAGAAATTAGAGACTTCTTTGTTGAAGTCAGCATCTTTAATTGGCTCATAGTAGCCATTCTTGTACTCATGCAGTAAGCTCGAAGCTGAGATAATTATCCGATTCTTTCTTTTAATTAATTCTTCTTCCACTGCCAGCCCAGCGGTAAGTTTTTTTAAATAGTGCTTCGGTAAATCACAACCATGCTTTTTAGCGTAGTAGTAAAGTGTCCCGATACTTATACTGCCGTCATATCTGCTGATTAATTCTTCTAATTGCTTTCCGTCGTTCTTACGATCTGGACTCCATGAATTAACTAACTCTCTGACCTCTTCAGGCTGAAACCTAGAACATAAAGACCAGACTATGTTGCGCCACTCTTCATATTCCGTAAGATTGGGGATGAACTTTATTAGCATGTCTTTTATTTCATTAAACAGGGTTTTATTGATGACGGGTGACAGGGGTGACAGGACTTTTGCACTTTTTTCTCTGGTAGATTTAGGTGTTTTTAGATTCTCGAATTCTTCTAAGCTTATTTTTCTATCCCAGTATCCATAAGTGCAGTTTTTAGAACCATAAAAGACTCTAGCGGTATCTTTACACGCTTGATCTGCCTCTGGAAATTTTTCTAATAAATTCACCATGCAGCTTTTATACATCTCTCTATCTATGATAGGTTCAGGAAGCTGGAATATAATTCTAAACTTATCACCGTTGCCATCTACTCTGTGACTAGGTGTCGTATAGTAAGCACTAGCATGGCTTTTTATATATTCATGCCCTAAAGTCTCCTCTAGATTAGATTTATCAAAGTCCAGAACTAAGAGCTGAGTGGATGTGAAGTTCTCCCCAGTTCTAGTATTATCCTTAAATACTATTGGAGAGAAGGCTTTACCTTGATTAATCCCCTCTTCTAATAGCTCTGAAATATTAAGCTCAGTTTCCTGAAAATTTGAATTACGCCTCCTTAGAGCGTCTATATCTTTATTAATTATTTTATCGTTAATCGAACATCTAAAGCTGTCCATAGCACTATCTCCTATTGGGTTGTTTGGTTTACTATTAATTATTTTGTTCATAATGAACTCCTTGCCTATGACCGCATAGGCACGCTTTCCCCTAGTCCTTTCTATGAAAGGGTTTTGGGCTATCTAATGAAATTTATTACCAGTTAACTTGCCTTTGTAAAATCTCCTCCTCGTCAGGCTTATAATAGGCAAGAGTAGTCGAAAACGAGCTATGCCCTGCAACTATTTGCAGATGAGTGATGGGGATTCCTTTATCTGCGTAATGGGTAATCATTCCTCGCCTAAATTGGTGTAACCCAGTGTTAAAGCCAGCATCTTTGCATATTTTAGAGATTCTTTTTTGCAGCCGATCTACAGTTAAACTTCTGCCGTCAGATAAAAGGAAAACATTGTTACTCTGAGATTTAGGTCTTAAGTCTAAATATTTATCAAGGTAAGGTCTTAAATCTTTATTAATGCTGATAGACCGAGATTTTCCCCCTTTAGAGTTTACGACCTTAAAGCGATCTTTATCTAAGTGTAAGCATTCTATGGTGAGGTTACTTAATTCACTAACTCTGACGCCCGTATGAAATGAGAACCCAATGATAGTCTGATCAAGCTGCCTATTATACTCAGGCTGCTGCCTATAAGATTTTCGTTCGATATATTCTATGATCTGCTTTACATTTTCTAGGCTTAGCACTGGCTGCTTAGGCTCTTGGATTCTTTTTAGCTTTATCTGATCTATTTCTTTTAGGACTGATTTATTAATCTTCTTCTTTCTAACGAGATATTTCAGATGGGACTTAGCTGCAAACAGAATATCCTTCTTCGTGGAGAATTGATCTCTAGAGCAGCTATTTATTGCTGCTTCTATTGCCTCTACATAATTACTTAGGTCACTTTTTAAATGTTTTAGAATATGCACATTAAAAGCACTTAAATTTATACGTATGCTATTTGGAGCGTACGCCTCAGGATAAGTGATTCCCCCCGAGTTCATGGCTAAATACCAAGGAGTGATGTGCCCTACGTGTTCTTCTGGTACGCGGCTCAAGAGTCGCGTTATTTTATTGTTAAGCATAAGCATGCTTATCTCCTTCGCCTTATTGGCGGGGTGAAAATGATTTTTTTTAATTAACCATTTCTCTATTGATTTTATGTATCGAAGCTGCTAAGATTGTACTTAGTTTATAATTACTCTCGCTAGAGCTCTCGACAATATACATCATAACATATTTTCTGTCAAGTGCTTCGCATTATTAGCAGTAAAAATAATTTTTTTAAAGCCTCAGATTTTGTTTGATTTCTCTTTTTAATTAATATCACTAATTAATGGCTCAGTATCCCTTCCAAGAATATCTAAATATTCACGATAAACAAAAACTTTATGCCTTTCCTTTCCAGAAATCTCTTTAATAATTCCAAGCTGTTCAAGGCTTGCTAAAGATCTTAGAATTGTCGGTAAAGGCTTCTTCGTTTCTGCACGAAGACGTGTCGTATTGCTAAGAGGATAATGCTGAAAATGATTATAAACGATCATCAGAGCAGTACCCCTGCCAGATTCTTCAATCAAGCTGCGATCCTTTTTAAATAAATCAAGAATTGATATCGCTGTTTCAGTAGCCTGATTAGAGGTCTCTACGACTCCCCTGAGGAAAAACTTAATCCATGCTTCCCAGTCTCCTGTTTCCCTGACAGACTGTAAATAATCATAATATGCCTGCCTATTTGCTTTTAAATAAAGACTTAGATAGAGGAGAGGCTTTGTTAAAGCCCCTTCTACACATAAAATAAAAGTAATCAGTAAACGCCCTAAACGACCATTTCCATCTAAAAATGGATGCAAAGTCTCAAACTGAACATGAGCAAGTGCAGCTTTTATAAGAGCTGGTAATTTAGTATTCTCATCATGCAAGAACTTCTCAAAGGAATATAAAGCTTCTTTGAGTTTTTCTGGAGGCGGTGGAACAAAATGTGCATTTCCTGGGCGTGAACCACCAATCCAATTCTGAGAACTTCTAAATTCACCTGGATTCTTATTTCTTCCACGTGCATTATTCATTAACTGCCCGTGAATTTCCCTAATTAATCGAAGCGAAAGAGGGAAATCCTTAAGTCGCTCAAGCCCATAATTCATCGCAGTAACATAAGAGGAAACCTCTGCGACATCATCGAATGGCACCCCTGGAGCGTCTTCATTCTCAAAAAACAATAAATCAGATAAAGAAGATTGAGTTCCCTCAACCTGGGAAGACAGAACTGCTTCCTTGCGAATATACATATAAATAAACAGTGATGGATCTGGCAGAACCATACTCATACCATCTAAACGTCCAAGAGCAGCACTAGCTTTATCTAATAACTCAGCCAGATCCAGCATATCAAGTGGTGGAACAGGTGGCAGTGGCTGCGGTACGTATGCTAGATAATGCTCTCCAGCGGCAGCAGAACTTTTAATATATTCTCCAATACGTCCAGTTTTATCCATTTAACCTCGATAAGTAACGAAAAGGTCGATTTATGTTACTTATAAAAGATTAACTCACGCACGTGTTACTTACAAGTAAATAAGTAACATTTTCTTGGGATTTTGTTATTTAAGAATAAATCAAAGCATATTTTCCTCGTTCCCCAAGGTTTTATATAAACTGCAAAATTGTATAATAAAAATGTATAGCATGACGCATTTGACGCAAGCTTTTCTTAATATCAGATTTCTTAAAACTGGTGGTCCCAGTGTGACTTGAACACACGACCAATCGATTATGAGTCGACTGCTCTGACCAACTGAGCTATGGGACCATTTAGTGCGCTTCCCGCAGTTCGGACTGACTTTTTTTATAGGAGGCTACGCCTCCAAGCCAACTGAGCTATGGGACCATTTAGTGCGCTTCCCGCAGTTCGGACTGACTTTTTTTATAGGAGGCTACGCCTCCAAGCCAACTGAGCTATGGGACTAAACAGAAAAATATTATAGCTTAAACTATTTCTCTTAAAGCTTTTAATCAGAAAAAATAATATTGTTTTGATTAATGATATAAAATTTCTCTTTTAAAAATAAAACAGCAGCCCGGAGGCTGCTGTTTTAAATCTACGACATTGTAAATCAAATGAATTTAATTAGGCTTTAGATAAGTCGATAAGTGACTTACGTAAACTTTGTTCTTGCTGTACTTCTTGGTTGTAATGTTGTTCTTCTATTCTTAATTCACCGAGAAGAGCTCTTGCTTGATACAGCATCTGTCTGATTAAATCCTGGTCTAACGCGACGTTAGTGAAAGTACCAGTGCCACCATCAAAATTTTGTATACCAGATTTAATAGCTGCAAATAAAATTGCTCCATCTGGTATGCCTTTATATATATCTTGAATACCACCTGCACCTGTTAAAACGTTCTGAGCATTTCGCTGCTCACCTAGGATCGTTTGCTGTAATTCAGTTTCTAATTTTGCTACTACTTGTTGCTGAGCATCGATTTTAGACCGAACTTTCGCTAATTGCTGCGATGTATTAATTGCACCCATGACACCTACCTCCTTGTCTCTACACCATACTTAACGAAATACATATTAATATTTGGTTAAGTTACACCTAGAACTTTGCTTAGTTCATCTTTTTGATTGATCAATAAATCAAGTTCTATAGTACATATACCCGAATTTCTAAAAATATTCTCTTGAATATGAAGAAAAGTTAAAAATTTTTTTTATTTCTCTTAAAATTTTTGATTTAGCTTGTCTTGAAAACCGTGAAATATAGGCTAGACTGATATTTGTGTTAACTAGTCAGATGAGTTTTCTAAGTTCTTATAGTAAAGTTTTCGAAAACGTACTATTAAATATCGGAACAAATTTAAAATCCTATATAGCATTTAATGTAAATGAAGAGAAAAAATTATTTTCTGCTATCTCTTATGCTTACGCAAATGGTGGTAAACGCTTAAGACCACTATTAGCTCTATTAACGGCTGAGGCTATCCAAGGAGGCACTAAAAACTCAAGAGATGGGGTTTTGGAACATTTAAGTAATGAGGATGAACTAAAAAATAATCCAGCTATGGGTCTTGCACTTGCTATTGAATTAATACATTGTGGAAGCTTGGTGCATGATGATCTACCTTGTATGGATAATGATGATCTAAGAAGGGGTAAGCCGACTAATCATATAGTTTATGGAGAAGATATCGCATTATTAGTAGGTGATTTTCTTTTAGTTAATCCAGTATCGGTTTTTATTGAGTATAGTAAAGATGTTTTAGGGTTAAGTGATTCTTTAATTCTTAAAGTAGTGAGTAATTTGACATTAGCTGTTCAACAAATGATAGTCGGGCAGGCTATGGATTTAGAGCTTGCTAGGTTAAATCTTCAATTGAAAACCGAAGAAGATGAAGTTCGCCAGCAGGACACTGTGCAGCGGTCTCGATTAGAATATTTTGAAAAATCTAGGTTAATGCAGGAATTTAAGACTGGGGCTTTACTTTCAGCTTCTATAATTAATGGAGCTATTTTAGCGGGGGCAGATACTAGTCAATTAAAAGCTTTAGAAAAATATGCTGCTAATTTAGGTTTAGCTTTTCAGATCGTTGATGATGTTTTAGATTACACTTCCACCCCAGAGGAAATGGGGAAACAGACTCAAAAAGATGCTCAGCAGAATAAGCTTACTTATGTTGATTTATATGGAATAGATGGGGCGATGGCTAAGGCTTCTGAATTAATTACTGAAGCTAAGGAAATTTTATCAGCAACTCATATTTATTCTGATAAACTAAAGTTGGTTGCGGATTATGTCCTTCATCGAAACAATTAAAGCAAATGGTTTAGAGGTCCTAAGTGCTGTGGTACTGGCTAATTTTATTGCTCAGGTAACTAAGACTGTCTTATATTCCTGCTGTAAGAAAAAAATTATCTGGTCAATGCTTCTTAACACTGGCGGAATGCCTTCTAGTCATACTTCTTCGATGATAGCCCTCTCTACTTCTATCGGTTTAATTTCGGGTTTTGAGTCTATTCATTTTGCGATAGCTCTTACTCTATCGGCGGTGGTAATGTATGACTCAGCTGGTGTGCGTCGTTCAGCTGGACAGCAAGCTATGACTTTAAATCATATTTTAAAGGAGCTTCCTCACGACCATACTTTAAATGGCGTAAATCTTAAAGAGGATTTAGGACACAGTCCTAAAGAGGTTTTCGCTGGAGCTTTACTGGGTGTTTTAGTAAGCGTACTTATTCATAACGCTTTACTTTAGTGTGTTTATGACGAGGACGAATGACCGGCGGTGTAATTTCCAGCGACGCCGAGCATGCGATACCAGTGTCGTATGCGAGCAAGCGGAAATACAAGCTTCGCTTACTCTGGGTACATAAGGATCATGAATGTCATTATTCTTGCAATCCATGGCTTAGGCGGTAGAGGCGCTTGGTTCGATAATTTAAAAAATGCTCTAGATGAGCATGGAGTCGAGCTTATTGCCCCAGACTTAAAAGGTTTCGGTAATAATGAACCACGCGGCCATGTGGAGTCTTTTAATGACTGGGTTTCAGATATCCAAGCTATCTATGACAAATTAAAAACTGAAAAGCCAGATGCTCAGATAGTTTTAATGGGACATAGCATGGGAGCTGTAGTGCTTTCCCATATTAAAGTCGCTGCTGATGATAAATTAATATATTCAGTACCAGGATTTAAAGGTGCTAAAGCGACTTTTAAGATGAGTTTTACTTTAACGACTTTACTTAAATTATTTAGAGATACTTTGATCACTCATGAAAACAGTTTGATTAAATTACCAAGCTCGCAGCTAACTAAACACATTACCGATGAAGATCCCTTGAAAGTTTATGATGTAAGTCCAAACCTTCTCTGGCAGATACTTTCAATGTCGCAGAAGCTTAAGTCAAGGTTTGTGAATCTTTTAAATCCTTTACTTTTAATTCAAGTTGAAAATGATTTGGTCGTAGATAACGAGACGATGAATAAGGTTTTTAAAGAAATTCCTGCAGGTGAAAAGAAGCTTAGTATTCTTGAGAATACTGAACACGACTGGATTTGGGATCAAGAAGCTGTGAAAACAGCCGTCCCGACTATATTGGATTTTATAAAATAAAATGAAAAATAATTAATCTAAATCCCTATGTAAATATTAAGAAAAAGTAAAGAAAAGTCTTGTGGATTATGTATAATTGAAAATAAGATTTATAACTTACTCGTTTTTAGAGTCGAAGGGGATTCTAGGGGCGTTTAGGTTTACGGGAAGAAGGAGATATTAAATGAATAATTTACCAGGTAGTGGTCTCACTGCGATAGTGGAGCCTGCTCAAAAAATAGTGGAGCCTGCTCAAAAACCTCTAGAAACGTCTATTCTAGCTAGCGAGAGGGATAGTTCACCAAAGAATTTAGTAGAAACTGGAGTGCAGCCAAATTCGACTACCGTGTTATCTGAAGGAAGTCCTACTCATTTAAAAGCAGTTACTACTGAACTTCTTATAAACCCAGACCTTAAACTTACTACTAATACGAAGACTGCTCTGCTGCCTGATGAAAAAGTTGTGCCTGAGCCTCATCAAACAGTACCTGTGGGGAAATTACTTTCAATGAAGGAGTCTGATTCAACGAAGAAGCCTGATCCAACTCCTAATGCTGATTCTTCTGGTATACCTCAGTCGCTAATGCCAGCTGTCAAAGCATATGAGAGACTTGGGGGAACGCAACGCGGGAGGATTAATTTAATTGGCGCTTTCTTAAAGTATGTAGAAACACAAAAACTATCTGACGGAGAAACTTTAAAGCTTTACCAGAAGCTTCATTCAGAGGTGATTCAATCACCGCGACTTGAAGATGCTTGTATTAGGATTACGGAGAATTTCTGTTCAGCTTTGACAGCATTTATGCCACAGGGCTTAGGGCAAAAATATGAAAAGCAGATAGTTGTGATTAAACTGGCTGCTGATGAATATGCAGAAGGGTTAAAGCGACATTTAAAAGAACGGTCACAGAAACTGGATTCTATTGAATTAGATAGTCTGGCTAAGAAAGCCGCATTGGTTTATTTCCAGAAAACATTTGCAGTTTGCAAGGAAGAAGCTATACCGAAAGAAGACCAAAAGGCACTTTTAAAATATGTGCTGAAGATGAAAGCTAATGCAGAATTTAAATTCTCCACAAAATTTCTCTTGACTATATTAGAGAATCCGAAAGAAATATTAGGAATCGCAAAAGATTTTCTAGGTGGTCTAGGTGCAAAGATTGCGAAAGATCCTAAATTATCAGGATTTTTTCACTTCGTAACAGATTCAGTTAAGCATGGGCTTTCGCTGCCAGATTCGGACCGCACATCTCCTCAGGTTTAACCCATTTGTCGAAATCTTCTGAACTTAGGTAAGCTAATTCTAAAGCGGATTCCTTTAAGGTTAATCCCTTCTTGTGTGCATTCTTAGCTATTTCAGCAGATTTATCATAGCCGATGTGGCTGTTTAAAGCGGTAACTAGCATTAGTGAATTAGAGAGATGTTTTTGGCAATTTCCTGTATTAGCTTCAATGCCGCTTAAACAGTTAGTGTTGAATGATTGGCAGGCGTCTGCAAGTAGTCTTGCGGAATTAAGAAAATTAAAAATGATCAGTGGCTTAAATACATTTAACTCAAAATGACCATTAGAGCCACCGATGCTGATGGCTACATCATTTCCCATAACTTGAGCGCAGACCATGGTGAGTGCCTCACATTGAGTGGGGTTTACTTTACCTGGCATAATCGATGAACCAGGTTCATTCTCTGGAAGATTAAGTTCGCCTAAGCCAGAGCGTGGCCCAGAGCCTAGAAGACGAATGTCATTTGCGATTTTCATAAGTGAAACGGCTAGTGTCTTTAAGGCACCAGATGCCATTACTAGAGCGTCATGTGCTGCGAGTGATTCAAATTTATTAGGAGCTGAAACAAATTCTTTGCCCGTAATTTCTGAAATCTTTTTAGCAACTCTTTCCGCGAACTCAGGGTGAGCGTTAAGCCCAGTCCCTACGGCAGTTCCGCCCAGTGCTAATTCTGAAAGATCTTCTAGAACTAGCTTCACTCTTTTTATACCCTGTCTGAGCTGCTGAGCATAGCCAGAAAACTCCTGTCCTAGAGTAAGTGGTGTGGCGTCCATTAAGTGAGTCCTACCTATTTTCACGATAGATGAAAATTCTTGGGATTTTTTATCCATAGTTTCAAGTAAGGCTTCTAGAGAGCTTAGTAGAGAATCCTCTAAGTATGATTTTGCCGCGATATGCATCGCAGTAGGGAAAGTATCATTTGAGGACTGTGATTTATTAACGTCATCATTTGGGTGAATAGGATTTTTAGAGCCGAGTACGCCACCAGCTAATTCGATAGCTTTATTAGCGATAACTTCATTAATGTTCATGTTCGTTTGAGTACCAGAACCAGTCTGCCAGACTACTAATGGGAAATTATCATTTAGCTCACCAGAGATAACTATGTCTGAAGCCTGCTCGATAAGCTGAGCTTTTTCTTGACTTAATATTCCTAGATCAGCATTAACTAATGCTGAAGCCTTTTTCAGAATTGCAAAGGCTTTGATTAATTCAAGTGGCATTAAATCGTGACCTATTTTAAAATTTGCAAGCGATCTTGCTGTCTGTGCTCCATAGTATCGATTCGCTGGTACCGCGATTTCGCCCATAGTATCTTTTTCAATTCTTGTGTCCATAACTTTAATGATAAAAGAATTTGCTTGTCAAGTTTAAAAAATTTTATTTAATAAAGGGGATTTATCTTTAGGCAGCAATTGACATGCGTATTAGCAAGTATGTAGAATTCTACTTACTTAGCCATGCAGACCGCAACGATTAAAGACCCTAAACTCACTAAAGTTCTAGTCGTTGAAGATGAACCACAGATCCTGAGATTAATTGAGTTAGAACTCAAGTACGAGGGTTATGATGTGGTAACCAGTGTTGATGGTTTGCAAGCTGTAAAGTTTGTTAAAGAACATAACCCTGATTTGATTTTGCTTGACTGTATGCTCCCAAGCTTAAGCGGTGAAGAAGTTTGTAAGCAGGTGCGTGAAGATGGTTTTGATCAGCCGATAATTTTTATTACAGCTAAAGATAGCATCGAAGATAAAGTAAAGTGCTTAGATAATGGTGCTGATGATTATATAGTGAAGCCGTTTGTCGCAGACGAGCTTTTAGCAAGGATTCGAGCGATATTTAGAAGAAAGGCTCCAGGACAGAATCCTGTTATCGTTTATGGTGACCTTTGGTTAGATCAATTAGGAAGAATCGCGAAACGTAATGATGAAGAGCTTTCTCTGAGAACTAAAGAATTTTCTTTACTGCGTATATTTATGATGCACCCTGAAGAGTATTTAACTCGCGAGTTTTTATTTAATAAGGTTTGGGGCTATGACTTTATCGGTGAGAGTAATGTAATCGAAGTTTATATCAGATACTTACGCTCTAAGCTTAAAGAGAAAAAATATGGAAAGCTTATCCACACTAAGCGCGGGGCGGGGTATATGCTTAAGATGCCTGTTAAGCAGGTGATTTAGGAGACTGTTGTACGGCTCTATTTTCTGCGTTTTCGTTGTCCAACGGTCTTTTTAGAGTTCTCTTCCTGTTCTAAAAACCTCATCATAAAAGCTTTTTGTGATTTCATTATTCAAACCTTCTGGGTGAATGGCACTGAGTTCTATATCGGGGTAAACCTTATCAAGCTGGCTGATGATTCGGTAGCCATTCATACCCTTAGTAGCTCTTTTGGGTAAGTCTGGTGAGATTATCAGTAAGTCTACGTCACTTAGCTCATGGGCAGTGCCTTTTGCGTAAGAGCCATAGAGGAATGCTTTTTCTATAGTGAGTTTTTTAGGCATTTGATGGTTTCCTTGGTTTCGGTAAAAATTTCTTTACACACTTCTATATTAAATTCGTCTTCAAATAGAGTTATATCTTCGGGATATCTCGAATCCAGAAAAGCCTCGTCTAATAGAGATATAAGCTGGATTTGTTTTTTCTCCAAGTGGCTCAGCAGCATCTAAGCAGAGCTTCGCAAATTTTAAATCTTTTTCAGCTATTTTTAGCCAATTTTCTGTGGTCTTTTTCATTTTTAGTTTGAGTCTTGGAATCTCTGAGAGAGACTAATCACTTCGACATTTGAGTTTTTTTCACAAGCTTTTCGGACTTTTTTTTCTTTGCTAATCCAAGTATCTAGCTTATGCTCCTCATTATCCAATATTAAGAATATGCCGTATTCACAATGGAAATTATTTTTATAATGAAGAAAATTTGTGTAAGAGTCTGTCTCTTCTATTTTTTTACTACTGTTCTCACTTTTAAGATCACCGTGATCGCTGTATTTCAATTCGATAAGTATAGGATTCACGAAGCCGTAGGAAATAAGGTAATCAGCTTTTTTACCAATATCTGTCTCAGCTTCTCTTGTGATTATGACAGTTAAACCTTCTCTGAGAAAACGGTTCTCAATTAGCAGCTTAAGTTCATTCTGAATATCTTTTTCCCTAGCGGGCTTTCTTTGAGATTTTTCATTTTGATTACTTGAATTAGTGGATTGCGATGATTCGTTTTTCTTTGTAGCTTGCTGATTGGTCTCTGGCTTAATTTTTATTTTTTCTAGAATGGTTTTCAAAAATCCATTATCATCTTTTCTAAGAATCTTTAAAACTTTTTCTTTTAATGTAAATGCATCGGGAATATCTGTGAGTATCGAATCTCTAAGACTGTTATAGCGTAGACTTGCTTCAAGTATAGATGGAGGCTTGGCTAAATTTGTAAAATAATCTCTCAGCTCACTTAATGTTAGTTCTAAGAAATTCTTATTAGGGAAAGAGCCTAATTTTTTAAATTCACTCTCTAATTCATTTAAAAGTTCTCGTGAGGATTCCTTTAGCTCAGGCTTAGCACTTAGTATCTTTAAATTATTACAGAGGATTGAAAATAAAAGCGACATTTGACCATATTCACTAGGACTTTCTTCTAGATTATTTTTACAGAGTTTTAGTATTTTCTTAAATACTTTATCTTTACCAAAAAATAATTCCTGATCAGGAAAATTACTAAGTGCTTCTCTATGCTCTTCCATAGAGTGCATAGCATTGTTTTTAAGAATATCCTTCAGTCTTTCTTTCGCTAATTTTAAATCTGCATAACGACTAATTTTAAGATTGATAATATTAGATTTAGTGCCGTTATTTTCTGGTACTTTGCTAAGTTTTTTTAGTAGATCTGTTAAGAATTTTTCATCTTTAAGACTTATATCTAAGTCACTGATTATAGAAGTGTAATATTCTAAGCCTTTAAAATATTCTAAAATTAAGCCTTGTAAAAATTTACGTAGAGACTCTGAATCATATATATTAATTAGACAGTTGATTTTAAAATAAAGATCTACTGGATTTCCTGAGTTCGTAGATAAATCCTTGTGTAGCTGTTTAGACTGCTTTTTAATTTCTGTTTCTAAATCTTCTGTAAGAGAAAAATATTTTTCTTGAATAGCTTTTTTACAAAGATCTTCGTCAAGCTTGTATGAATTTAAATACTTTCTGATTAAGTCTTCTAGTGATAATTCTAGAATTTTATTATATTCATTTTGATTTTCGGTAAGCTGAGGATCTTTATCTTTAGGCTTTTCTACTATTGCTGCTCTATTTCCAGTAATTAGAGTCTCGCTCATATTTTTGTTTTTTTGAACACTCAAATCAGCCTTAGAGCTTATCTCTTTAGCAATATTTTCTTTATTTGGATTATTCAATAGCAATTCTAGTTTATTTTTAGAGTCTTCTTGAGAACTGTGTAATAATAAAATCTCCTCATCTAACCAATTTCTATTTTCCTCTAAAACTCTTTCTAGTAAATGATTTTTCAAATCACAGATCCAAGAAGAGCGAGATTTTTCTGAGTAGAGAAGTCTTCTTAAGTACTCTTCTACTTCTTTTGGCTTAAGTAATTGATAAATCTTTTCTGAAAAGCTTCTACATTGTTTTTCCCCAAGATTAAAATAGGAATCACAGATGAAACACTCTGCTTCATAGGACTCCAGTGAAATTTTATCAAGAATTTTTTCGATATTTTTCTTAGAGTTTACTTTTTTCGTTAAATAATCCATTTGAAATATAACAGTATTGCTGTTTGATTCATGTGTATATTTTGAATTATGATTTCTTATTAATAAATTAAAGAAAAGATCATTTTCTTCATCTAACTCATAGCCCAGTTCTAATAATCTTTTCAAGCTCATATCTTCTAAAGGAATGTGAGATTTTTTCTTTGCCTGCTCTTGAGCGGTTTCTAGCTGACGAGTTTCAAATAAGCTCTTGATATTTTCATTAGTAAATATTTTTTTATCTTTATATTTACCTAATAACTCAAGACGTTTTTGTAAAAGGATTTGTCCGTCATTTTCATGGTTAAGAGCTATATTAATGTCTTTAATTAAAAGACCTTTTAATATATTTTTTTCATTTTCACTTAACTGATCAAATGACGCTTGGATAACAGAAAATGCATTAGTTAGCCCTATATAATTATATTTCTCAGTATTAGAAAAAGAGCTGTTACTCTTGAAGCTATCTAAAATATATTGAAAAACTAATTCTTTATGTTTTTCGT
Organism: Cyanobacteria bacterium REEB446; assembly: GCA_018970325.1. Taxonomy (GTDB): domain Bacteria; phylum Cyanobacteriota; class Vampirovibrionia; order LMEP-6097; family LMEP-6097; genus LMEP-6097. The sequence goes on from JAGWWP010000010.1 coordinate 15,811, forward strand.
TCTCATGATTATATAGCGTAAATAATTTATTTCTAAGTTCCCAGTATGAACCTAAAGTCCACATAGTCTTTTTTTGATAGAACTCGAAGATAATAGTAAATATTTCATCTTTATCTTTCCTAGAAAGTCTTTCAATATCCAAATATTCAAAAACAGAATGAAAAGTAGTGTTTATTTGACTAATATCATCCAGTCTATGACAGTATTTTAAAAATTGAAGAAAGGTCTCTGGCTTTTTCTCTATAAAGAAATTAATACTATTTAACCAGTGGGATTTAAAACAAATAGGATTTTCGGTGAAACATAGTTTAGTAAAGAGACTAAGATGCTTTGAGATTTTTATTAATTCTTTAGCCGTAAGAAATTCCTGAATCTCTCTATAATCAAATTCAATATAATCAATTCTTTTCTTTAATAAACATTTGTCATAGAGTGTTTTTAGAGAATCTTTATTAAGAACAACTGCTTTAGAATCAAACTGCGCATAGTCAAAAAAATCTATTAAGTCTTCAGAGTGAATCTCAGTGTCACCTTTAATGCTTATAACGGTAGCGAGTTTTTGTAGAACGTTTAAGTATATTTCAGGCTGGGATTTTTCTTCGATCTCCCGCTCTAAGGCAAATTTAGTAAGCTTTTCAAAAATATCATACCTAGATAAATTTTCAATTTCAGATCCTCCTATTATCCTTTTCTGCACAAGGAAACACAAAATGCTTAAATAGCGAGGGTTAAAATATAACGGGGTTTTATGCCGCCAAAGATAGTTTTTTAAAGACTCTTTTTGGTCTAATTCTAAATTAGTCTTTTCGATAAACTCTTTCTGTAACTTTCTATCAAAGGGACTAATTACAGAATATTTAAAACTTCTAAGACTTTTAAGCTCTGGATACCTTTCTAGTAGATAGGTTCGAGAGCTAATAATGATGCTCAGCTCTGCTCGGTTTATCGTTAAATTATTTACATCTTCTAAAAACTTATAGATGAATTGTTCTTTCATTTCATCTAAGCCATCTAAGAGCAAAAGAGATGCATCAGCAGCTACCCTCTGTGTTAAGTTATTTTCTGTAGAATTGTTTTGGTAAGACTCTTTAAGTTTGATAAGTTGAACTTTTTGATTATGCTGTACCACTCTCTTATCAGTCTGTGTGGGATCTTCACTACTGTATAGCTTTTCTAATTTTGCTAATAATTTAGTCTTACCACTACCTGGTTTGCCGAAGAGAAATCTAGAACCTTTAGTAAATTCTTCTCTACTGTAATCTTCTTGATAAATGTCTCGTTTAATTTCGCCAGTTACAGGATCTTCTTCAATAACACCACTGCTATGCTGATTAGGGTAGCTATCCTCAAGCTCTAATAGCTTTTTAAAATCAGAACTTGTCGGAAATTATGGGGTTGATAAAGAATTGACCTATTTCTTCCGACACCTAAACACCACCTCATTAATCTCTTTATTACCCCTAAGATAATTAAAGCCTCCTGACATATATCTTGACTGATCTATGACCTGAAGCCCTTTCATCTCAAGGCTTTCAGCGAATATCTCAGATATTTTTAAATCCAAATCTTTATACTTAGAGTCTTGTAAAACTATATGCAAGGACCCAGTCTTTTTTAAAACTCTCGCTAATTCTTGAAAGCTCATTTCCATTTTCATAAAATAGTTTTTTAAATTTTTATAATAATAAGTAGCTGATGCTTTAGAATCGTGTGCCTGAACTAAGTTGAGAATTTTCTGTGCCTTCAGAGGTAATTTAATTTCCTCTAAAGATTTTTCCGCGGTGGTAGTGCCGATTATATTTCGCCTTAATTGATTAATATCATTGACCCCCATCTTTAACCAAACCAACTCTGGGAGCGTCATTATCGCATAGTCAATTCTTGTGCAATACGGCGGAGAAGTTACTATACAATCAACACTAGAATTTTTAAGTGGTAACGTCAGTGAAGATGCAAGCTCTAATCGTGGTAATTTATTGGGATTTTGGCTAAGATCTTTTGCGTTAATCATTAATGAATCAATAGTCACTTCAAAATCTTTTAAATAGCGCTTAAAATCGAATTCAATTAAATCTTGTTTTTCTTTAGGTCTCTTTATCCATGTAGGATTAGAGCATAGAAAATTATCTAACTGCATTCTAAATACTTTTACTGCAATAAAGTTAAGTAAATTTTTTAAAAATTCATCCTCAATTTGAAAAATATTTTCGCGAAAGGCATTTAATCGATAAGTACTTTTTTCAGCGAACCATAGAAAAGTAACAGCGTTAGTTGTCAGTGTTTTAGCACTAGGCTTAATCGCTTTAATCTTTTTGATTTTTAAAAATAATTCTCTTGCTCGCTTCAGGTCTTGTTTAGAAGCTAGTCTTGCATAGGCATATAAAAGAGTCGCAGGATTAATATCTAAGCCTATAGAACTTAAATTTTTTCTAGTAGCTACTGCTGTAGTAGTCCCAGAACCATTCCATGGATCTAAAATTAAAGCTCCTTCTTTAAGAGCAGAATTTTCAATAGCATAATCTACGAAGGCTTCACTGAAACCAGCATAGTAATTAATCGCTGTCTTTGTGCCGCGTAATTTAGTGCTGGGGCATTCTGTTACGACCATATCTATATATTAACAGTAGTAAAGACCGCTACCAAAAAAAGCGGTTATAGCTTTAATGAGCCATATGAAAAATAGCGATATAGATTTAGTTTTACTTTAAACAAAACTACTCTGCTTTATAAGCAAGCTTGTAGCCGTCATTTCATCAGGCTTTTCAAGTCCCATAATATCTAAAATAGTCGGAGCGATATTACTAAGGCTGTTCTGGTTATCTATATTATCCTTTAGCTGGTAAGTTTTATCTACTAATATTAGTGGTACAAGGTTACAACTATGAGCAGTTCTGATAGTGCCATCGTCATCTAGCATTTGATCTGCATTTCCGTGGTCAGCGGTGATGATTAGTTTGTAATCATTCGCTTCACAGGCAGCTTTAACCAGAGAAATTTTAGAGTCTACAACTTCTAATGCTTTGATAACAGCTTCCCAATTTCCAGTATGGCCTACCATGTCGGGGTTAGCGAAATTACATACTATTAGCTTGTAGTCTTTCTCTTTGTTTTCGATGGCTTTTATCAAGCCATCAGTTACTTCAGCTACGCTCATTTCTGGTTTAAGATCGTAGGTAGCGACTTTAGGACTAGGTATTAAAAGCCTATCTTCATGAGCAAAAGGCTCTTTTTTTCTACCGTTAAAGAAGACAGTTACATGAGCGAATTTTTCAGTTTCGGCTATTCTAAATTGATTTAAGCCCAAGTTCGAAATATACTCACCAAGTGAGTTTGAGTAATTCTGCTCAGGTAAGCTTTTTTCATCAAAAGCCACCGGTAGATTTAAGTTAGAATCGTATTCAGTGAAACAGGTATAAAGCAAATCTGGGTGAGACTCTTGGTAAATTTTAAATTTAGTCGATATTTCAGTAGCTCTGTCGGGTCTAAAGTTAAAGAAAATAATAGAGTCTTTTTCCTCGATTAAACCACTCTCTTGAATTAAAGTCGGTTCTACGAATTCATCGGTATTTCCGACGACTCTTTCTGGATTAGTATCTGCATAACTATAGTGATTCAGAATCGCATCTTTAGCAGTTTTAGCTGTAAGGGTGCTACCTTCAGTTATGACTTTAAAGTATTTATCGACTCTGTCCCAGTTTTTATCCCTGTCCATTGCCCAGAAACGCCCACTTACAGTAGCGATATCTATTTCAGTTGCGAGTTTTTCCATTAATTTAGCGGAAACTTTTGGTGGATCATCTCTGCCATCACTGATAGCGTGAAGCTTTATTTTCGTATGATCGAGACCAAGTCTGCGAGCGAGCTCTATAAGTGCTTTTAAATGACCAATATGTGAGTGTACGTCACCTTCAGAGATAAGACCCATAAAATGCAGTTTGGAATTATGTGCCTTTGCGTGTTCTACGGCATTTACTAGGACTTGATTTTTAAAAAAATCACCAGTCTGAACCATTTTAGAGATCTGTGTTAACTTCTGATCATTTATCCTGCCGGCTCCGATATTTTCATGACCGACTTCTGAATTCCCCATAATCCCCTCTGGCAAGCCGACTAGAGGACCACTAGCGTTTAAAAAAGAGTGCGGATATTCGCTGATGAGTGAATTAAAGCAAGGAGTTTGAGCTGCAAGCATCGCATTCCCTTGTTTTTGTTTAGAGTAGCCCCATCCATCTAATATAAGTAAAAGAACTTTCTGCATTAGATCTTATTATACTAATGCTGTCTTCTTTTTCTTTCTTTATTTTCATCATCATCTCTAATGACAGGGCTTGGTCCACTTAGGGCTTCATCACTTTCCTCAATAGTAAATTCAGGCTTGTTATTCTGAGGTTTAGTAATCAACTTGTTTAAGGTATTCAAGCTGTTTGCTGCTTGATTGATGAGGCTAGTAGTTCCAGTTTGTGGTTTTGTGTTGTTAGTATTTGCACCATTATTTATCTCTTCTTTTTTCGGAACAACGTCAGTATCTACTGCACTAGTAGGCTTATCATTCAAAATAAACGGTTTAGAGATTATAGACTCCCTATCTTCAGGTTTTACTGGGTGATATTTTTTGAAGTAAGCTTCGAAAATTTTCTGAGCGACTGGAGCACAGATGCTGCCCCCGTGACCCGCTCCTTCGCCGAATAATGCAAGAGCTATTTCTGGATTTTCATAAGGTGCATAAGCTATGAACCACGCATGTGTACTGTGCCTGTAGCCATAGACCTCTGCTGAACCAGTTTTCCCTGCTATTTGAATTGGTGCATAATCTCCATACATATTACTTGCACCACCAGTGCCGCTTTGGACGCACTGTCTAAGTCCTTCATTTAAAACTTTAAAGCTTTCAGGTTTTATATTATTGATAACCCGCTTGAATTGGTTTTTATTTTTATCTTTAATTACGTGTAATTGAGGAACTTTACCATAATTGGCCATGGTGGAAATCATAGTTGCAGCTTGTAAAGGCGTAACTAAAAGGAAACTCTGTCCTATAGATAAATGTAATGTGTTACCAGGATACCAAGCTTCACCCATATGCTTCTTTTTCCAGTTAGGGTCTGGAACTATACCTGCACTTTCATCACCAGTTTCTATGCCAGTCTTTTCTCCAGCACCTAATAGAAGACCTATGCTAGAGATCTGTTCAGGTTTCAGTAACTTGGCTACTTGATAAAAATAAGTGTCTCTAGACCAGGCTAATGCTGTTCTCATGTCCATAGAACCCTCTTCTGAAGTCCAGTCACCGAATTTAAATCCACCAAGATAAATAGCTCCACTTACGTGCAACTTCGTGGCTGGATCAATGACTTTATTTTCTAGTGCGGCGAGTACCGTAATAGGTTTCCATATACTACCAGGTGTGAAACCAGCTCCAGCCCTATTTAGAAAAGCTTTTTTCCTAGATAATTCTTGATAAATAGAATGTGGAATTCCTTCTGCAAAGAAATTTGGATTATAACTAGGTTTACTTACTAGTGCTAAAACTTCACCATTTTTAGGATTCACTACCACTGCTGCTCCCATTAGGTCACCCATAGCATCGTAGGCCGCTCTTTGAATATCTATATCTATGGTTAGATGCAGGTTATTACCTTTTTCTGGGACTTTAGTAAGTTTTTTCTTTTCTTTGCCTGGGTTTAGCGATTTTCCGTGCCTATCAACGAATATTCTTCTTTCACCATCAACGCCTCTGAGCTGTTCATCAAAGAATTTCTCTACACCACTTTTCCCAGTTTTATCTCCAAGCTTGAGTTTTTTCGGACTGTTAGCATGGTATTCTAGCTCTGCTTCATTAGCTTCTCCTACGTAACCAAGTAAGTGAGCTGGTACTTCGCCATAAGGGTAATAGCGAATAGGCTGGCTCTCTACATCTATACCAGGCAGTAGATGAGCGTTTTCATAGATCTTTATAGCTTGGCTAACGTCAATGTTATTCGCTATCTGTATAGGTAAAGGTACACGTGGATTAGTTTCATTAAGGATTTTGAATAATTCACTTTCAGCTTTACCTGTAAGCTTGCTTAGATTACGAGCTAGTGCTCTTTTGTCTTTGACATTACTTACTATGTAAGGATAGGCGATTATTCTTAAAGACTGCTTGCTAGTAACTAGGATGACCCCGTTTCTATCATAAATAATTCCCCTAGGTGCTCTGATTAGAGATACTCTCGTGGAGTTATTTTTGGCTAAGTTCTTGAATTTGCCGTGCTCCCAAACCTGCAAGTAAAATACCCTTGCAAACAACATTGAAAAGAGGGCGATGGTTAATATTATTAGTAGTTGTGGGCGATTCAATTTATTTTTAGTATGTCATTTAAAGTAAACTTAGAGAAGTGGAACAGCTTAATTTATTTAATGATATCCCTTCTACTAAGCCTCTTGCAGAAAAGTATAGACCACAGAGCTTTGAAGATTTAATAGGTTCTGTAAAAAAGAATCAAAATTTTATAAATTGGTTTAATTCGACGAAAAATCAACAGAAATTTATTTCGATTCTTTTATGGGGACCGCCAGGCTCTGGTAAAACTACTATTGCGGAGCTTTTCGCTAAGAACTCTGGACGAGTATTTCTGAAATTACAGGCATTTAATTCTGGAGTAAAAGAGTTAAGGGAAGCTATAGATACTCTTTCTCGGCAGCCTAAGCCAGGCATACTTTTTGTTGATGAATTACATAATTTTTCTAAAAACCAGCAGGACGCACTGCTAAATGCTATCGAGCTTGGCAAAATAGTTTTTATTGGAGCTACTACTGAAAATCCAGCTATCGCTATTAATAAGGCACTTTTAAGCAGGTTAATTAAATTTGAGCTTAAGGCACATAGCTTTGCTGATTTAAATCAGCTTATGGATAGGGTTTCAGTAGAGGAATCTATCGTTATTGAAGATGCAGCTAGAGATTATTTAGTGAAAACATCTGCTGGTGATGCTCGTATGCTGTTAAATGCGATAGAGGCTTGCCTGCTTAGTTTTCAAAAAGGGAAAGCTACAAATGTAATTACCTCCAATTTATGCCAAGAATTAATACAGAGGCAGGTTTTTTCTGGTGATGCTGATTCTTACTATAGTTGCGTCTCAGCTTTACAGAAAGCTATGCGTGGCTCTGATCCTAATGCTTCTATATATTGGCTCGCAAGATTACTAGAGGGAGGAGCTGATCTAAAAGCTGTAGCAAGGCGTATTTTAGTAACGGCTAGTGAAGATGTGGGTTTGGCTGATAATAATGCTTTAGTAGTCGCAGAAGCTGCTTATAGAGCTGCTTTAGAACTCGGCATGCCTGAAGCCAGAATCCCACTCGCTCAAGCTGTAATTTATATAGCGAGTGCAAAAAAATCTAATAAAGCTTATAAAGCGATTAATTTAGCGATGCAAGATTGTAAAAACTTTGAAAAATATCCAGTACCTTTTCATTTAAGACCTTTAAATTTTGCCTGCCCTGCTAAGTCTGATAATATAGGGGTTAACCCGATTACTGATTATAAGTATCCTCATGATTACGAGGGAGCTTATGTCGAGCAGGAGTATATGCCGTTTGAGTTGAAGGATAGGGTGTATTTTGATTTTTGAAAACTGCTATTCTATTTTAATAGAGCTTTTGAAGCAGTTTGAAGATGATTAAAGTTGAACATTTAAAAAAATCATATGGTGAGAATGAAGTTCTTAAAGATATAAGCTTTACTGTGGCTCGGGGAGAAGTTGTCGCTTTAATCGGTTTCTCTGGTAGTGGTAAAAGTACAGCCTTGAGGATAGTTGCGGGACTTGATAAGTGTGATTCAGGTACTGTAAAGCTATCAAGTGAAAAAGTTAGTATGAGTTTTCAATACTCTGCTCTCTTTGATTCACTTTCAGTGCGAGATAATATCGCATTTCCATTTGAAGTAGGTGAAAATTTAAAGCCACTTTCCCTTGATGTTATAAATAAAAAAGTAGATGATACGCTAAACCTAGTAGGTTTGCCGAATACTCAAGATCTTTTCCCAGCCCAGCTTTCTGGTGGTATGAAAAAAAGAGTTAGCTTCGCTAGAGCGATTATAGATGATCCTGAGATTATTCTTTATGATGAACCCACTGCTGGACTTGACCCTATGGCAAGCACTGTAATAGAGGATTTAATCGTTAAATTACAGCATAAAATGAATGCTGCTTCTGTAGTCGTAACTCACCAATGCACTACGATTAAAAGAACAGCACAGAGAGTGCTTATGCTTTATGGTGGCTGCCTAGTTTGGGAAGGCACTCCGGAAGAGCTTTTTAATCCTAAAAATGATAATCCTTTTGCAAAGCAGTTTAGGGAAGGGGCTGTTGAGGGACCGATGAATTTGTTGTCGTGAAATTTATTCCAGTCTTAAAAATCTCATCATAAAAAGCTTTCGTTATTTCATTGTTTAAACCCTCTGGATGAATGGCACTGAGTTCTATATCGGGGTAAACTTTATCAAGCTGGCTGATAATTCTATAGCCATTCATGCCCTTAGTCGCTCTCACTGGTAAATCTGGTGAGATTATAAGTAAGTCTACGTCACTTAGCTCATGGGCAGTGCCTTTGGCATAGGAGCCATAGAGAAATGCTTTTTCTATAGTGAACTTTTCTGAGACTTTATTTATGAATTCACTTATTAATGAGTTTAATTCTTCGGAAGTAAGTTTTTTAGACATTTGATGAAATATTCGAACTCGTATTGTATTTAACTGTAAATTGATTGGGATGTCCTAATATTTTCATTGCGTATTCTATTGATTCTACTTTTTTGAAATTATCAAAATTATTTTCAATAAAATACTTATCACTAATGAGAACAGGTAGTGATAAAGATGTTCCGTCTTGAGTAAGTTTAATCATATTGGCTAATTTTTTATCCTCCAATAAGTCAATTTTTTTTTCATGGATCATCTTAAAAACAGTTTGATAAAGTTTAGAAATATCAGATGTTTCTATACGTTTATCATAAAAAATTAGATAATCAATTGATTTATCTTCTGAGAGAAATTTTTGATTAAGGGGTGTGAATGAGTGTCCAGTTGGATTTTTTAATCCCAGTGGATATGACCAAATTTTAAAAAATCTATCTATTAATTTTGAAGTTCTTTCGTTTAATTCAATTAATCCGAACTTATCGCATGACGATAGATATTTATTGAGCCATAATCTTGAATCTTTGTAACCTTTTTCTGCTAGATCGCGTTTGAATTTAAAGGATTTATTGCTCAAACTACTATTATTACCAGACAGAGTTAAATTACCAATGGAGTGTAGTCTTTCTTTTAACATATTAGTTTCTTCTTGACCAAGGTCTCTTTCCCATTCAGGGTCTGGATTTTGAGGAAATATATGTTCAACAGTAATCAGGAGATTATTCTCAAGAGAAACATACTCATTGTTTTGATAATTTTCTAATCTTTCAAAAAAATATTTACTGCTTTTGGGTTTAATATTGTAAAAATCTTTTATGGAAAAATGTCCATTAATTTCACAGTCATCTGGAAATCTTTGAATGCCAGCGCGAGAGCTTATATATTCACAGAGGGATCCAAAATAATTATTGATATCAATTTTTGAATACAGGGTCATGAAGATTTTATTAAGTGTGTTTGTTGGAAGACCAACAATAAAACGCCTCCAAGCATAAGATTGAATCAGCTCTAGAATGTCAATGAATATTTTTTTACTAATAATTTCTTTGTAATAATCTTCATAAACTTTCATGAGGAATGGATTTGCTACATTGATTTCGAGTTTATTTATATATCTAAGCTGCTGCTTAATTTCTAAATCCGGTTCATTGTTGGGGTTAATGATTCTGTTATAAAAATTTACTAAAGATTTCATTTCATCCAATGTATTTTCAACTTTCACACTCAGTTCCACTAAGCTTTCTGATTCAAGTAAAGTTTTGAATTCTTGGTAAACTCTTGCTTTATTGGGAATATCTTTATTTTTTAAAGTTAGAAAATCTCTAATAAATTCTGACATCTTGTTCTCATTGTTTTTCTCATCTCTAGCTTTTTGCTCAATGTATTCCCAAAACATTTGATACAATCGGTCTTGCTCTTTACTCGACAGCCCCATAAGTATAAAGTTTCTAACCAAGTCGGCTTGAGATAATTCAAGACCCGTTGAATTTAGGCTCTCAAAGATTCTTTGAGGGTCATCATTTTTTTCTAAGGAAATTTCAACAAACATTAATTTGCGAAGTCCCTGTCTGATTAGGTCGAGATCATTTTTTTCAATTTCTTTTTGAAAGAATTGGAAATTTTCAATTAATTGAGAAAATTCATCGAAAAAACTTTCATCATCTGAGAATAATGATTTTAAGGCTTTATCATTATTCATCGAAGTTTTGAGTTTTAATTTTTCATCAGTCGGAGCAAATTTATTAATTAAGCAGGTTTCGTAAATTTCTTCTGCGAGTGAAACATCATTTATTTTTTTTGCATGTTTGTATAAGGCCAAGTATATTAGGGTTAATGTTGTAAGCCTTTGTTGACCATCAATAATTACTAATTCCGTAATCGAAGAAGTGAGCACGGTGTTAGGAGATAAATAGACTATGCTACCAATAAAATGTCCTATATTTTTTTTATTTTGACCAATCTCGATTAAGTCTGATAGCAGTTGCTCGCATTGTTTTTTTTTCCAATTATAATTTCTTTGGTAAACAGGAATGACAAATTTGACACCCGTTTTTTTTAAAAATGTTTCTACGCTACATTCACTTGCTTTCATTTATTTCTACTCCCTAACCACATTCCCACCAAAAATACTCACCCCAGCCTGTAAAACCTCATCCAAATAAGCTTCTCTGTCACAGCAGTTATCATTAGAATTTTTAGAATCTTTTCCTGTACTGGAGTTAATAGAATTTATATTTAAATTCACATCAATATTATTCGGAACATTTACGCCCACGGACGTACTGGCAGGTAAATCAGACCTTGTTGTAACAGACTCGTTATGAATCTTTTCAGAAACACTAAGCGAAGCTTCTTCTTCTGTGACCCTTTCCGTAACTCTTGCTGGCGTCACTGTAGGAGTCATAGCTGGCTTAACTTTCACTGAGTCATTCACGACACTATCCGCACTAGCCATTCCAGAATCTACCTGAATTTCAATAAACTTAATTTCTGGATTTAAAGCCTGTTTAAGAGCTTGAATAAGTTCTTCATTTTTAGCTTCTAGTTTGATTTTTAAAAATTTAAATTTTTCAGGGATGGCGAAAACAGCCTTCTCGCCACTACTAGAGATCAACTTAGCTTTACTGCTATTGATAAGCCCTTTAGTAGGCGGGTTTAAAAACTGCATAAAGTCAGAGAAATCACGAGACACCGTGTTTTCGGAAACACCAAAGCTAGAAGCCGTTTCTAGAGTTGAGTTTGAATTTGCATTTTCGGCAGGGCTGCCATTTTGCATGGTCTCTCCCATCTCTGAGAAAGGCTTAGCATTAATCTTCTCTACATTTTCTGCGACCTTAGCCTCACTGCTTACTAAATTGTTTGCACTAAATTCATTTTTTGTATTAGTATAAGTCGGTTTGAAAACCTCTTCTGCACTAGGTCTATTCTCAAAGTTACTACTTGATTTTGTTAAATCTTGATTCTTTGAACTCGCTGATACAGCCACCCCTAGAGGCTTAACCACCCCGCCTGCTAACCTATTCTCTAAATCAAGAATTCTTTCTCTTAAGTTTTTAATATCTATGAAATCTTCTCTAAGAGATAGCTTCAGGCAGAGTGTTTTAAATAATTTTTTAGCTTGAGAACTCTGCTTTAATATCGTTTCATATTTAGATATTTCTTCTGCTATATAGAGGATTTCTGCTTTAGGAATATTTTTCTCATTAATTAAATCTATGCAGGTTTTACATTCTTCTAAGCCTTCATTTAGGCAGAGTTCTTCTAAGATTTTTATACTGCTTTGAAAAAGCTCGCCTGTAAGTATCTGCGGGTCTGGGTTTTTTAGGAAAATAGTTTCTATTTTATTTAAAAGCTCTAAGGTCTCTTTATTAATTATGGAGAAAAATAAGCTAAAGACCTCTCTTTCAGATACTTTCCCTAAAGTCCTTTCTATAATTTCTTTAGAGATGCTTAGATCTTCTTCATTAAAGACACTAACCTGCTCTAATATGCTTAAAGCATCTCTCAGGGCCCCTTCTGATTCTTCTGTTATAAATTTCAAGGCTTCATCGCTAATGTTAATCTGCTCTATATCGCAGATATTTCGTAATCTTTTAAAGCAGTCTATTTGGTTAATAGGCTTGAAACGGAATTGCTGACAGCGACTTACTATAGTAGGTAAAACTTTATGTGCTTCGGTGGTCGCTAAAATAAATACTACATTTTCAGGTGGTTCTTCGAAAAGCTTAAGCAGAGCATTAAAGGCATCCTTGCTTGCCATGTGGACTTCATCGATTATGTAAATTTTATAATCACTATTAATCGTAGATAGGCTAGCTTTAATTACTAAATCTCTAGCATCATCTACTCCACCGTGGCTCGCAGCATCTATCTCGACTACATCTAAGTCGCCACCATTCGTGATATTAATACAGCTAGAGCATTTACCGCATGGATTTAAAGTCGCTTTCTCTCCAGCTTTCTTGTTTTTACAGTTAAGTGATTTAGCTATTATGCGAGCAGTACTCGTCTTACCAGCCCCACGTGGACCAGTTAATAAATAAGCACTTGCTATTTTATTATTAGTGAAAGCCTTTTCTAAAGCAAGCTTCACATCATCTTGTCCAACAAGATCTCCGATACTTTGAGGTCTGTATTTAAGCGTGAGCATCCACTACATCGCCATTATGCTGTAACCACAGTCTACGTGAATCACTTCACCTGTAATGCCGCTAGATAAAGGGCTTGCAAGGAAGAGGGCTGTTCCAGCAACTTCTTCTAACTCCACGTTCCTTCTTAAAGGTGATATCTCTGCATGACGATTCATCATAGTGTTTAAATCTGCAATGCCTCTTGCTGCAAGGGTTTTAATTGGGCCAGCAGAAATGCCATTTACTCTAATATTCTCTTGACCTAAATCCTGAGCTAAATATCTCACACCAGCTTCTAGGCTCGCTTTAGCGATACCCATCATATTATAGTTAGGCACTACTCTTTCAGCACCTAAGTAAGTAAGCGTGATAATAGAACCGCCGCCAGCATTATTCATAAGTGGTCTAGCTGCTCTTGCCATCGCAGTTAAAGAATAAGCAGAGATATCCTGAGCTATCGCAAAATGCTCTCTTTCTGTACTGATATAACCACCTTGTAAAGTTTCTTTAGGAGCGAAAGCTAGGCAGTGAACGAAAATATCTAATTTTCCATTAAATCTATCTGATACAGACTGGAAAGCAGAAGAGATCATATCATCTTTAGTAACATCACAGTCTACTAATAAAGGGCTTTTCATGTCTTGAGTAAGTTCAAGAACCGTCTCTTTAAGCCTATCTCCTTGATATGAAAACGCCACTTCAGCACCAGCTTCATAAAGCATTTGAGCGATAGCCCAAGCGATACTTCTTTTATTAGCGACACCAGATATTAGAACTTTTTTACCAGCCAAAATACTTGCATACGCACTACTAGATTTAACTTCTGTTTCAAGCATAGTTTCTAATTTTATCATAGAGGACGAAAACGTAGAAAATGGAGTTGTGTCCTAGTCTCTGCTATTATTGGTTAAAATGGTGAGTTTAGTAGTATTAGGTGCTCAATGGGGAGATGAGGGTAAGGCTAAGATCGTAGATCTTCTTGCTGAAAAAGCTGATTATGTAGTTAGATATCAAGGCGGTAATAACGCTGGGCACACGGTTACAGCGAATGGTAAGAAATATAAATTTCACTTAGTGCCTTCGGGGATTCTTTATCAGGGCAAGAAATGTTTTATTGGGAACGGTACTGTTATAGATCCTAAGGCTCTTTTGAGTGAAATGCAGGCTTTAGAGGATGATGGTTTAGATTTAACGAGTTTAAAAATAAGTCCATTAGCACATGTGACTATGCCATATCATATTCTTATAGATGCCGCTCAGGAAGAGGCTCGTGGTGAAAATAAAATCGGTACGACGGTAAGAGGAATAGGACCTACTTACGCAGATAAAATCTCTAGAACAGGAATTCGTATTAAAGATATTTTAGATGAAACTCTGCTCAGGACTCGATTAGAGGCAGTGCTTCCTGAAAAAAATGCGATACTGTCGAAGTTATATAACAAGCCAGAATTAGATTTAGAGAATATTCTTGAGACTTATTTAGCTTATGGCCATAGTCTAAGACCATTTATCACAGATGTATCTTTAGATCTTTTTCTTGCAGCTAAAAATGAAGAAAATATTTTATTCGAGGGCGCTCAGGGAACGCTTTTAGACATAGATCACGGTACTTATCCATTCGTTACTAGTTCTAATCCTATTGCTGGTGGAGCGACTATCGGTACTGGTGTAGGGCCTTTGGCTATTAATGCAGTAATCGGTGTAGCTAAAGCTTTTACGACCAGAGTCGGCGAAGGTCCCTTTCCTACACAGCTTGAGGGTGATTTGGCTAAAATTTTAGTCGCAGAAGGCACTCCGTGGGCGGAATTTGGGACTACCACTGGTAGAGCAAGAAAGGTAGGCTGGTTAGATTTAGTGCTTTTAAAATTAGCAGTAAGAGTTAATAGTATTTCTTCTTTCGCTCTCACCAAGCTAGATGTACTTGATGATATGGAGACGATTCAAGCCTGTATCGCTTACAGAAATAAAGAGACTGGAGAAGTTTACTCTGATTTCCCACTCTGTGAGGATATGGCTAGTCTTGAACCCGTTTATAAAGAGTTTGCTGGTTGGAAGAATGAAAGATCTCGCTGCCGTGATGCTAGATCTAGAAAGGATTTGCCTGCTAATGCTAAGGAATACTTGAATTTTATTGAAGAGACCTTAGGCGTGTCTATTGATATTATTGGCGTTGGTCCAGATAGAGAGGAGATCATAATTGATAAATCTGTTTTTGAGAGAGCGAAAGCGGCTGTTTAATTATTTTCATGAATGATGGCATCTTATTTATCATTTTGAATTCTGATTCTCTTTATTAATAGTATCTTGAATAGTTTTTTCTAAATTTGGATAGTTCATTTTACTGTTTACTGATGCAAATGTCGTGAACTCTAAATTTACTCTAACAGGCTCTGTATTTTTTTTATCTAATTCAATTTGAGGATCATAAGGTACTTTGTAATCACCACTAAATATCAGATTCTCAGTTTGAGGGTCATATTTTCCCACCCAAGCACGATGCACTATTCCAATTATTTCTAAATTATTATCATCGGTAACCCTGAAAAGTGGACTGCCAGATTGCCCTGGAAGTCCAGATAGATTAGTCTTATAGAGATATCGATTCTCGTCTGATGAAATGACTTCGCCATTGAATCCAATAAGATGATTTTTATCTAGGCTATGTTTAGTTAAATAAGTTGTATCAGTTATTTGTGTTACTCCACGCTTTTTATCGTATTTTATGGAATCGGTTCTGCTGCGAAAGTGTTCAAAAGCTCTAGTATCCCGCTCTATTCCGCTAGGGTATCCAGTATTAATTACTTGCCCCCCGGCTTTTGCGTACTCATTACTTAAAGGGACTGCTGGCAGATTTGAATTGTCACTGACAAAGTACCCTATGGCTCTGTCTTTATTATAATCTCCTGTTGACTCTAAAATATTTAATGGAATTTCAGTCCCATCTGTAAGTTTGACTTGTAGATTTTTAGATTCTTCTCCATTCACGACGTGGCTTGCCGTACCTAGCTAACGCCTACATGAAATATTATTATCTTACATAGGCTGATGCTGAGAAAAAATGACATCAGGATTTAAGCACGAATTAACTTCTTCATCACATACAGACTAACCGCATTACTGAAATTAACTGGCAGAACTCTAGACAGCAGTGCTACAAATGAATTCATTTTCCCGTGAACCGCTACACCACTCTTGCCTTTTTTTAGAGTATCCAGCGTGAACTCTGCTACTTCCTCTGAGCTAGCAATAAAGCCTTCTGGTAAGCCGAGTGGATTTGCATTTGCACTAGCGAAAAATTCAGTTTCAGTAACTCCTGGGCAAATACATAGTACTTGAACCTTATTAGTTTTATCTTCCTTGAGTTCTGCCATTAATGCTAGTGAGAAGCTTTTAACATAAGCTTTCGTTGCAGCATAAGCTGCCATCAAGGGTACTGGCTGAAAACTCGCTGTGGATGCAATGTTAATTAGGGCTCCTCGTGGTGAATTCTTTAGGTCATTTATAAATAGCCTGCTTAATTTACTGAGGCTATTTATATTAAGATGTAGCATAGTTGATAATCTCTTTATATCAGAGTCAGCAAAGTAACTTAGGTCTCCCATGCCAGCATTATTTATGAGAATATCTACGTTGAGGTTCTGTTCTTTTACTTTTCTAAATAGTTCTTCCGCAGAATTCTCTTCAGACAAATCTTCAGTAAAAGTGGTGATTGTAATATCGCTAATAGTGGCTTTTATAGATTCTTTCAGATGATTTAATCTCTCTAGCCTTCTTGCAGTAAGGATTAAATCATATCCCTCTTTTGCGAAAAGTTTTGCAAGTTCATAACCTATACCACTAGAGGCACCTGTAATTAAAGCTATTTTATTATTTTTCATTTAATATCAAGATACCATTTTAATCTGGAAAAAACTTTTTCAAATTGCTTATGCCAATTCTGGAATTTTATTAAAAACTTCACGAGTAAAATCTACTACATACTGCATTATCCAGCCACCGACTAGTAAATAAGTAACGATAAGAGCTATTAGCTTAGGTACGAAAGTTAAAGTCTGTTCATTGATCTGTGTAATAGCTTGAAAAATACTTACTAAAATACCTACGATTAATCCTGGAATTAAAATAGGTATAGAGATTATCGCTGATACAATCAGCATTCTATTAGTGAGTTCAAGTATAAGTGTATCGTTCATTATTTTACGCTTAAAGAATTGTTCCCAAGCTCCTTAATTTGGGTTGAAACTGGTAACTAAATTCTCACAGATTATATTCCACCCGTCAACTAAAACAAACAATACTAGCTTAAAGGGCAAGGAAATGGTGGCGGGAGGCAGGAACATGAGACCGATTGAAACTAGGGCACTTGCTGTAATCATGTCTATAACTACAAATGGTAAGAATAATACAAAGCCAATCTGGAAAGACTTCTTAAGTTCGCTTAGCATGAATGAAACCATTAATATATGTAATGGCATCTCTTCTGCACTTTCAGGCTGCTCGATTTTGGCTATTTTAAAGCCTAATTTAAGTTCATCTTCAGGAGTTTGGCTAAGCATGAATTCACGTAAAGGCCCAATAGCATTAGTGATGAATTCTTTTTCATCTATCTGCTTTGCTAGAAAGGGTTGTAGTGCTTTATCGTTTATTTGAGTGAAGTAGGGGTTCATGACGACGAAAGTCAAAATTATTGAAAGCCCGATTAATACTTGAGTTGGTGGTAAGCTACCTAGACCTAATGCTTGCCTGAGAAGTCCAAAGACGACAACGAATCTTATAAAACTAGTCGTCATAAGCAATATAGATGGAGCAATACTTAAGATAGTTAAGAGGATTAAGATTTGCAGGCCTAGACCCACTCCCTGCTGGTTATCGTTGAAAGATATATTCAATCCAGGAGCAGCTTGTACCGCAATTAAGCAGCTAAAGGAAATTAAAAAACTAATAAGGCTGAAGCTTAAAATTTTTCTTTTTTGGATCAGTTCTAAAATTTTTTTAAGCATATATCCAATTAAAACATAAAACCCACTCAGGGGATTGTTCGCAATCTCCAATTTTTGCACCTTCGCCTGAGATTAGCCTCTTGACGATTTTGGGACTGCTCGTAAAATTTAATTTTTATGTTTTGTATTTAGTAAGAAATTAAAACTATTTAACAGTTTCAGACTTAAGAACTCTGATTCTGTGAACTAATCTGCTTTTCAGTCTAGCAGCCTTATTCTTATGGAAGGTACTGCCTTTTGAGGCTTTATCTATAGCTTGGTAAGCTTTCGCTAATTTTTCATCAATGGCTTTTTCATCTTTAGATGTCGCAGCAACTAGGCAGGCCTTAATAAGGGTACGCACTTTAGACTTAATCTCAGTGTTCTTTTTGTTATTACGAGCGTTAATCTCGTCTCTCTTTTTTGCAGATTTAATATTCGGCATAGGAAGGATCATCATAACATATCGTGTTATTCTTTTTTAGGGAAGTGATGAAAAAATAGTTTTTCTTCACTAACTATTTTTTTAATCTTATGTCTGCCCCTATTTGCATTTTTACTGAAGAACAATTCCCACATATGAGGAAAGCTGGTGCTCTGGCTGGTGAGATTCTACATCTCGTTGGAGAAAGGGTTCGCCCTGGAATTACGTTGCTTGAATTAGATACTTTTGCTGAAGAGTGGATACGTGATCAAGGTGCGATTCCAACTTTTAAAGGCTATATGGGCTTCCCTAGCACTTTATGCACTTCGGTTAATGAAAATATAGTACATGGTATTCCTACCGATAGAGAGCTTAAGGAAGGTGATTTAGTCAGCATTGATGTTGGTGTGACTGTTACGGAAGATTTTAATGGTAAGCCTTTTACTTATGTTGGAGATAATGCTTTTACTTTTCCCTGTGGGGAAATTAGTTCTAAAAGTAAAAGACTTTTAAAAGCTACTAATGCGGCACTCTGGGCTGGTTTGGAGGTTATTCAAGCAGGCAAGCATATCAGTGATATAGCCGCAGCCATAGAGGCTGTTGCTAAGGAGTATAGATTCGGTAATGTAAAAGAGTTTGGTGGTCATGGGATAGGTCCTAGCTATCACTGTCAGCCTTTTATTCCTAATTTCTCGGAATATTTTAATCATTTCCCCGATGATGAAATTAAAATTGGTATGGTACTTGCTATTGAACCGATGCTAAATATTGGCAGTTCTGCAATTAAAAAGCACAAGGATGGCTGGACTATCATGACAGCTGATAGGAAAAATTCTGCTCATTTTGAACATTCAGCTTTAATAACCTCTGATTCAGTTGAAATTATTACCGATGTGAAAAAAACTAAAAATATTTTCTATCACTTCGATGAATAAATGATATTTTTAGTTTTTGGAACAGACCTTTACTATTAAGGAGTATTTATTTGTCTAAAGAAATTATTGAAATGGAAGGAACGGTGGTAGAAACTGTTCAGGGAGCGAAGTTTGTGGTCAGGCTTGATAATGACCATGAGGTTTTAGCGAGTATCTCAGGTAAAATTAGAAAAAATTACATTAAGATTTTGCCGGGGGATAGAGTCAAAGTGGAGCTTACTCCATATGATCTCAAAGTTGGACGTATTACTTTCAGGGTAATTAAAAAACGACCGATCGAGGGAGAGCTAAAAAAAGAGGAGTAAACATAATCAAAAAATAAATAATTACTAATTTAGTTTAGGGTTATGTTAGAATTTTGATTTCGTTAAGCAGGATAGCACATGAAAGTTAGATCTTCAGTAAAGAAAATTTGTTCAAAATGCAAGGTAACTCGTAGGAAGGGTAGAGTTGCCATTATTTGCGAGAACCCTAAACATAAGCAGAGACAAGGATAATTTTTATGCCAAGAGTAGCCGGAGTAGATATACCTAATAAGAGAATAGTCATCGCATTGACATATGTGTTTGGCGTTGGACTTTCAAGAAGTAAAGAGATTTTAAAGAAAGTCGGCATCGGAGAAGATGTTAGAGCTAATACTTTAACGGAAGAAGAGTTAATTAAAATCAGAGATTGCCTTAAGACTTATGAGGTTGAGGGTGATTTAAGAAGAAGAATCGGTCTTGATATTAAGAGATTGATTGAGGTTAATTGTTTTAGAGGTATTCGTCACAGAAGAGGTCTTCCTAGCAGAGGTCAGAGAACTAAAACTAATGCTAGAACTCGTAGAAGTAAGAAGAGAGTGGCTGTTCCTGGTAAGAAAGTGGCTGCTAAGAAGTAATAGCATATAGGATATATAAGGTTTAGAATATGGCGGTAGTTAAAACAAAAGATAAGTCAAAAGTAAAAAAGGCTAAAAGAACAGTCCAGAAGGGCGTAGTTCATATTAGTTCTACTTTTAATAACACTATAATATCTATCACGGATGCGGCTGGTGGCGTTATTGCTGCTTCTTCTGCTGGTGCGGTAGGTTTTAAGGGTTCTAAAAAAAGCACTCCTTTTGCAGCTCAATTGGCGGCAGAAGCTGCTGCAAGAAAAGCTGTTGAACAGTTTGGTCTAAGAGAAGTGGAAGTTTTGATAAGTGGACCTGGTGCTGGTAGAGAGACTGCTGCTAGGGCTATACAGTTAGCTGGTTTAAGAGTTACTATGATTAAGGACGTAACTCCATTGCCACATAATGGTTGTAGAGCACCTAGTGCAAGAAGAGTCTAAGTTGTTGATTAAGAGAGGATTTTAATATGAACATTGAATTAAAGATTGTTGTAGATGAAAGGCCTAGTGAAGATGGTACTCTAAGAGGTACTGTTATGCTAGAACCACTCTACAGAGGTTTTGGACATACTATTGGGAATGTTCTTAGGCGAATTCTTCTTTCTAGAGTTAGAGGTTCTGCTGTAACTCACGTAAGAATAGAGGGTGTGAACCATGAATTTACGTCCTTGACTGGTCTTTCAGAGGATATTTTGCATGTAATCCTTAATTTAAAACAGTTAGTGGTTAAGATGCATTCAGATGAGCCAAGAACTTTAACTTTAAGAGTTTCTGGTCTTAATACTGTTACTGCTGCTCAAATTGAATGTCCAAGTGATGTTGAGATTATTAATCCAGATTTGGAAATCGCAAATTTGGCTCCAGATGGTGTTTTAAATGCTGAAATCACAGTATCTAAAGGTTATGGTTATGTACCAGCTGAGGATCACGATGCTGTTACTTCTGTTGATGTTATTCCTCTAGATTCAGTGTTCACGCCGATTAAAAACGTGGCTTATTCAGTAGAAGAAGTTCCAGGACCTTCTGGTCAATCTAATGATTTTGATAGATTGACTATGGAAATCTGGGCTGATGGCTCCGTTTCTATCAGAGAAGCTATTGGACAAGCAGCAGCTCAAGTGACTGAAATGATGAATGCTGTTGTTGACTTTACTGGTCAAAAAGTAGGCGTTATTAAGACTGTTGAAGAGGCTTCTGCTGTAGTAGAGCGTAAAGAAGAAGATAAGGCTGTAAGTGTTAGTGTTGAAGAGCTTGAGTTATCAGTTAGATCTTATAACTGTTTAAAGAGAGCTAATATAAACTCACTTTCAGATCTTTTAAAATTATCTGATTTCGATTTAATGAATATTAAGAACTTCGGTAAAAAATCTGCTGAAGAAGTGCTTGATAAGTTAGAGACCATGGGTTATTCACTAAGAAATAGAGAATCATCTTTGAGTCATAGTATGGATTACTAAATTTCTGAGTTTAAAAAATTTAGATATTTGAGGATTAAAGAAAATGAGACACAGAAGAAAGAAAAGAAGAATGGGTAGAGCGGCAGATCAGCGTAAAGCTGCTCTTAGAGCTCTTGCTACTAATTTACTGAGAGAAAAGCAGATTAACACTACACTTGCAAATGCAAGAGCAGTTGCTCCAGAAATAGAGAAAGTTATTACTCTTGCTAAGAGAGGAGACTTGCACGCTAGAAGACAAGCTGCTTCTTTTATTTTTGATAAAGCAGTGGTTCAAGATCTTTTTGATGCTGTAGTGGATAGATATAAAGAGCAGACTTCTGGTTACACCAGAATTATTAAGAATGGCTTGCGTAGAGGCGATAACGCTCAGTTAGCGGTTTTACAGTTAGTTTAGATTTGATTTATTTATTTTTTCAATTAAACACTGCAAATTATTAATCTTTGTTATAAAATGAAGATAAGACCATACTTCTCCCCCCCCTGAGTATGGTCTTTTTTTATTTTCGTGAAATCTAGTTCAGAATTCATTTTAAAGAGAGCTTCTGTTGATGACGTTGATGCTATTTTTGCGCTCCTAGATTTTTTCGCGTTGCGTAAATTATTATTACCTAAAACTAAAGATCAGCTGTACAGGCAGATAAGAGATTTTAGGGTTATTTACAAGATAGGGGCGAAGGACGACGAAAACGAAATTGAAGATTGCGGGCAGTCCCAAAATGGACTGATGAATCGCTCTCAGGTAGAGAGTGATATAAAGAACCACTCTCTAATTGCCTGTGCTCATCTTGATATTTTCACAAATCAGCTAGCTGAAGTTAAAAGTTTAGCTGTTCATGAAGCTTTTCATGGACATGGCTTGGGGCGAATGTTGGTGGAAGACTGTGAGAATGAGGCACGTAGTATGCAAATAAAAACTATTTTTGCACTGACTTATCAAATAAAATTTTTTGAAAAAATAGGCTATCATTTAGTCGATATTCAAAGCCTTCCAGAGAAGGTGTTTAAAGAGTGCGTGGTCTGTCCTTTTTATGGTGCCTGTAATGAAAACGCTTTAATAAAGCGTTTGTAGAGGATGGTGAAAACGCGGAAATTGGAGTTGTGCAGCAGTCTCGTTAATGACTTAATGATTTAGTCATCGCATCTGCTTTTAATGCATCTTTATTTTGCTTGAAAAATTCTTTAAGAGTTTCGCAGACAAAGAGAATCTGTTCTTGCTTTAGCTCTGGGTGTACTGGTATGGAAAGTACTGAATGAGAGGCTTTTCTGGCATTAGGATAATCGGAAGGCTTATAGTTAAAGTGCTTATAGACTTCTTGTAAATGTAAAGCGACTGGATAGTAAATCTCAGAACCGATTTCATGAGATGCTAGAAACTCTTTAAGCTGGTCTCTTAATTTACTAGAATCCTCTAAATGACTGCCGACTAAGATGCTGAACTGATGAAAAATATGCGAACTATAATCTGCGATCTTTGGTAACTTTATAAACTCCTCTGCTTCAAGCTCTGCGAGTTCTTTAAAGTAAAGTTCCGCATTGATCATGCGTTGTTTGTTCCATTTATCAATTAAATCAATCTTTATATTTAAGATAGCAGCCTGAATTTCATCTAACCTACTGTTTACACCAAGCTCAAGGTGATAATATCTGCGTTCAGAACCATGGGCTTTAATTCGTCTAAGTCTTTTAGCAAGCTCATCTGAATTAGTACAGATTAAGCCACCATCTCCAGCACAGGAAAGATTTTTGGTCGGATAAAAGCTGAAAGTCCCAATGTCGCCCATAGTGCCAGCTTTAGCTTTATTGAAATAATTAGGGGCGTGTAGCGGAACTCCAATTTCTGCGTTTTCATCGTCCTCATGATCCTCATGTACCTTGAGTACACTGCGGTCATTCATCCTCTTCAGCCTTGAACTTGTTCGTTCGGCTACACTCCCATCAAAATTTAAACTGCTATAAGTAGCACCAAAGGCTTGAGCAGTATCTTCGATAACTTTTAAATTATATTCTTGAGCGATAGATAGTATCTCATCCATCGGGCAGCATTGGCCAAACAAGTGAACAACAATTATAGCTTTAGTTTTAGAGTTAATTTTTTCTCTAAGTTTTTTAGGGTCTATGTTAAAAGTTTTTAAATCTATATCTGCAAATACTGGAGTCGCTCCAGCTTGGTCTATGGACTCTGAGCTTGCAATGTAAGTGAATGGAGTAGTAATAACTTCGTCACCAGCTTTAATATCTAAAGCGAGTAATGATATGTAAAGTGCATCTGAACCATTTGCACAGGAGATAGTGTGTTTCACTGAAAGGTACTCAGCAGCCTTAAGTTCAAATGACTTAACCTGCTCTCCCATAATATAGTTACCACTGCGCAGAACGTTAAGAACAACAGGCTCAACTTGGTCTTGAATCTGTCGGTACTGAGCGGGCAGGTCTAGTAAAGGTACTTTCAAGCTTTGGCTGATTTAGCTTTCTTCTGTTTTCTCTTAAGTAGTTTTGCTGCTCTTTTTACGCCAGCTTGCTGTTTATCAGGGTTAATCTTTTTAGACATCTTACAACCTCGGAAAAAATTATCTTAGCACATCACTTAATCCCAAATACTTAAAGAAACTGGGAAATGAAGTATTCACGAATTCGCTTTTTAATATCTCTACAGGTTTCGCTGAATGTAAGCCAGCTATAGCTGAACTCATGGCAATACGGTGGTCTCCCTTGCTGTCTATAACTACTATCGAAGCATCACCCCCAGGGAAATCTCTTCCCGCAAGACCTTCAATGATCATTCCATCATCAGTCTCTTCGACATTTACGCCAAGCCCTTTAAGCATGTTCACGGTAGTGGCTATTCTGTTAGATTCTTTAACTTTAAGCTCTTCAGCGTTTTTAATAACAGTAGTGCCTTGAGCTTGAGCTGCAAGAATAGCTATAACTGGAATCTCGTCAATAAGGCGAGGAATAATATCTCCGCTTATTTCACAAGCTTTTATATTAGAGCTTTTTAGGATAATGTCTGCGATAGGTTCCTTGCCTTCTTCTCGAAGATTGTGAATGCTAAAATCGACGTTCATCATCGTCAATACATCAATAATGCCAGTGCGGGTAGGGTTTATGCCGACATTTAATAGTTCGACTTCAGCATCTTCTACTATCGCTGCTGCAACCATAAAGAAACTAGCACTTGATATGTCACCAGGGACTTTTACTCTCTGTGCTTGGAGTGGCTTTTCTGGTCTTCTGATGCTTACTTCTAGGCTGCCGTGATGATAAGAGATGGGGGACTGGAAATAATCAAGCATTCGTTCAGAATGATCTCTGGATTTTTCTGGCTCAATGATAGTGGTTACACCATCTGCGCTTAAACCAGCTAGTAATAGTGAAGATTTTACTTGAGCTGATGAGACGGGTGACTTATAGCTAATGCCTTTTAAATTAGATGTGCCGTGAATGATAAGCGGGGCTTTGCCTTCAGAAGATTCTATGTTCGCCCCCATTAAAGATAGTGGATCTATAACTCTTTTCATCGGTCTAGAGCTGAGTGATTCATCACCAGTGAGAACTGACTTGAAATCAAGTCCAGAGAATAATCCAGTAAGTAAACGCATTCCAGTTCCAGAATTACCTAAATAAATATCATTATTCGGAGCTCTTAAAAATTCCATGCCTTTTCCGTGAATTTTTACGATGGGATTTTCGGGGTCATGAAAATTAGTCTCTATTTCGACGCCTAAGTTTTCAAAAGCTTTCTGAGTACATATACAATCTTCACCATTTAAAAAATTAGTTATTTCAGTCTTACCCTTAGCGATAGAGCCTAGAATGATAGAACGATGTGAAATCGATTTATCACCAGGAATCTTTATGGTTTTTTTAAAAACTTTCTGTTTATTGATTATGGGATTAGACATTTTTCAAAACCTCATCTTTCCATGCAGAAAAATGATCTTGAAAATCAGTATCTAAATCTTTTCTAGCTAAAAATCTCGTCGCGCCAAGTCTTTCTAAATGACCATCTAGTCTGCGGCCGCAGCCACAGAAATCTACATAGCTTTTATCTCCTAGGGCTAGAATGTGAAAACGTAATTTATCTAATTTCACTTCGTCTTCTTCTGCTGTATAAATGGTTTCACAGAATTTTTCTGCATCCGCGGGTGCATCACCGTCTCCCCAAGTGGAAATGACTACGACGCAGTTTTCGATAGATTTTAAATCACTGATGTTTTTTTGAGAAGCTGCGGATAGTTCCACATCGTGTCCCTTAGCTTTAGCGGCTTTCGCAAATTCATCTGCGAGTGACTCGGAATTACCAGTCTCGGTGCCGTATAGAACAGTGATTTTTTTACCCATAAGCTAAATTATATCAGTCTCTGAAATTAGGTATTTAATCTATTCGTAAAAGACTCATTGATTCATTGTCAGGGTCGAAAAATGCCTTTAAACATTCTCCAGTCGATTCTTAAATAGTCGGATCAAAAATGTTATCGCTGATGCTTGATTGCGCAGCATTTTCTTGCGTATTCTTTTTAAGCTTCTGGCTGAGAGCCTCTTTAATTAAAAGGCGGATCTTTACGGATTCAGGGTGATCCAATTTTCGTGGATGCTCTGCTTCTAGCTGAATATCTAAAACTTTTTCACTGTTAACATTCATGACTACTATTCTGCTCGCAAGTAAAAGAGCTTCATCTACACTGTGCGTAACAAATAATATGGTCTGCTGAAGTTCTATCCAGATCTTAATTAATTCATTCTGTAAATTTCTACGCGACCAATCATCCAAGGCTCCAAGAGGCTCATCCAGTAAAAGGATCTCAGGCTGCACGGCTAAAGCTCTCGCTATGGCTACTCGCTGCTGCATGCCACCAGAAATCTCATGAATTCGTGCTCTAGAGTGTCCTACTAAATCTACGAGTTCAAGATAGCGAATGGCTTGCATAAAACATTCTTGGCGATTAGGAATTTTCTTTTTTAAGCCGAAGCTGACATTCTCAATTACATTTAGCCACGGGAATAATGCATAATCCTGAAAAACTATGGCTCTTTTAATATCTGGCTTTAAAATTTTTTCGTCATTAAGTAAAACTGAGCCAGTATAGTTTTTCTCAAAGCCCGCAAGAATATTTAGAAGAGAACTTTTACCGCAACCAGAAGGACCTAATATGCAAACAAATTCTCCTTTATTTACAGATAGATCAAAATCATTAAAAAGATTTTTGGTAAAACCATTCGACTTGAATTTTAAATTTAATTTATCTATTTTTAGCATCGTAATATTAGTAAGCGAATGAGTGGATAATTTAAAGTTAAATGAAATTAAGAATAGTGATTTACGCTCTCCTCTAGTTTTCTAAATAAAATATTATCAGCGACGTAGCCAATTACAGCGATGATCAACATCATAGCAATTACTTCTGACATATCAGAGAGGCTTCTGCCAAGCTCCAGGGTCTGACCTAAGCCAGAGCCGTTAATGAATAGCTCTCCAGCTATTAACGCTCGCCAAGCGAACGCCCAGCTAAGTCTCAGGCTACTGATTAACTGAGGAAGTATCGCTGGAATTATAATACGTTTATAGAGATCAAAGGATTCACATCCAAGCGAGCGTCCAGCGAGTATTAATTTAGGAGGAATATTTTTTACAGCGTTCTGCACACCAAGTGAGCATGGGATAAAAGCTTCTAGGATAACTATAAACAATACAGCTGACTCAGAGATCCCAAACCAAAGCAATGCTAAAGGAACCCAAGCCACGCTTGGGATTGATTGTAAAGCTGTCAGGCTTTCTCCGATGCTGTTACTTAGCTGTTTGAAGCGTGAAATAGCCAGACCTAAAAGGCTTCCTATGATAACTGCGGTGAAATAGCCTATGAGTACTCGCTTTGAAGACTGAAACAAAGCTGGAAAGTAAGCACCATCCAAAAAGCCTCGTTTAAGAGTATTAAGTACCATTGAGGGGCTGGGTAAAAGATATGGCGGATAAATTTCAAGTTTACAAATTACGTACCAGAGCAGTAATAAGCTAAGTAAAAAAATCACTCTTGTTTGAGAGCTTTTTCCTGATTTCTCAGTCATCAATAAAAATTATATCGGTTTATCCTGTTTTGGATTGAGCTTAATTATGGAAATTCGCCCTCGATTAACAGTAGAAGTTATTTCACCATAAGTACAATTTTCCTCAAGTAGAGTCCTTATGGGATTCTCTATATCTTGAGCATTAGAACGTACTTGTGGTGGCATGGTTTTAAAATAATTTATTTTAGTTGCCATCTCTTCTTTAGTCTTATTAGTAAGAAGCGGAAGGTCACTGAGTTTACGTCTTTTAGGGTTCGTATCTGATTTTGGATTATTATCGTTTTCGTTATTTCCTGAATTCATTTTTAAAGCGTTTATAATCTCTTACCCCTAAAATGGGCATAGAAAACTAAAGTTGATACAAATTTAACACTTATGTTAACAAAGTTTTCTATAATATAATTAAAGTCAAAGTTTTATGGATAAGAGTCTTGAGCTTTCTGAGAGTCAAATTAAAGGTTTTGTGAATCTGCTGAAGGATTCGGAGGAAAAGGTTTTGTCTTTAATGGCTCAACAGGTCTCTAATATGAGTCCAGACTCATTAAAGATGATAGAAGATTTAGCACAGAAGTCTAATGATGTAGACCTTTTAGATAACTGGTATCACGCTTCAAGGTTAAGCTTGAAATATATGATAGAAGACTGGAAAAGGCTTCATTGTCAGGATTTAGAGAGGGGTTTGTTCTTGATATCAAGAATATATACGCCGTATTTAAATGAACAGAGATATACTGAAATTTTAGATTCTTATGCAAATCGTGCAGCAGAGAAGCTTTCTACTAAATCTACTAGCGATGAAGCTGTAGAAGCTATTAATAAAGTGCTATTTGAGGAAGAGAGATTCTCTGGTAATCAAGCTAATTACTATGATATTAGAAATAACTTTATTCATACTGTTATAGATACTAAGCTTGGTAACCCTATAGTTCTTTCATCTATCTATATGCTGGTAGCTAAGAGACTGAAAGTTCCTGTAAGTGGTATTGGTGCACCAGGACATTTTATTGTTAAATTCGCAGATCAGCTTATAGACCCGTTCTTCTCTGGCAGAAGAATTACGAAAGAAGAGTGTGTGATTAGAGCTCAAGAGTTAAGCGTGTTTTGGCGTGATGAATATTTAGATCCTATTGAAGATTCTTTTATTATCGCTCGCTGTGTAAGAAACTTAATAGCCATTTATAAGCGTAATAATGAATTAGATAAAGCTTCTGATGTTTCTGAATTATTGAAACTGATTTAGGCTAACTATCCACTGTGGAAATACATAACCAAA
This sequence comes from Cyanobacteria bacterium REEB446, assembly GCA_018970325.1. Classification (GTDB taxonomy): domain Bacteria; phylum Cyanobacteriota; class Vampirovibrionia; order LMEP-6097; family LMEP-6097; genus LMEP-6097. Next base: position 44,617 of record JAGWWP010000010.1, read on the forward strand.
TCTAGTAGATCTAGTTAGTATTTTCATGATTGGGCGATAGATTCTGATATCTTCAATGAGCCATAGTGAGCGCATTCTATTTTGGTTCAGTCTCGCCATCTCAAAATAAGCCTGAGAATCAGTTTTCGAATCATAGGCTAGTAATCCCATGATCCTATATGCTTCTGCGAGTTCGTAAAAATCAAGAGTCTGAGGAAAGGCTATTTCACTAAACTTTTCTATAATATTTAGAGAAATTTTTCGCGCTTCTTGCCTTGTAGCTTCAGTTTTAAGGAAATATAAATATTCAAGTCTGCTTGGAAAGTAGGGACTGCGGTTATCAATTTTACTTAGAAGTTCGTTATAAATAAATTCTCTGATTTCATGATCATTTAAATCTAATTTATTCTCTCCATAAAATGCTTTCTTAAGCTCTATATGAGCTTTTTCGATGTTTGTGAGGCCGTAAGCTTTAGCTGCTTCAAAATCTTGGTCGAAGATAAGCAGAGACTTGAGATCATTCTTGAATTTATTATTTTTTGGAAATTTTTTAGTGGCATATTCGAGAAGTGGATAAACTCTTTGAATATCTCCATAAGCTATAAGTGCTGTGGTGAAAGCTTCTAGATTCTCTTCATCATTAATTTTCAGGGAATCGTATTTATTAAAATCATTAATCACTTCATCAAGATTGCCAGTGAGTAAGAGATCTAAATTTTTTTCTGCGGTATTTAGTTTAGGTTTAGAAGCTTTAACTGTATAATTCGTATCGAATACGCTGATTATAGAAAACTCTGCTATAAAGAAGCAGATAAGGGCTATAAAGAATCTGCTGAGCTTGTTCATATTTTAAAAAGATATTCTGCGTTCTGTGTCGTGATATTCATAATTTCAGTTTTTTCTAGGCCTTTGATCTCAGAAAGCTGTTCTGCTACATAGTTTACATAGCTAGGCTCGTTTCGTTTTCCTCTTTGAGCTTGTGGAGCGAGGAAAGGACAATCTGTCTCTACTAGAGTCTTTTCTAGAGGAATTACTTTAGCTACTTCCCTAAGAGGTTTAGAGCTTTTAAAAGTGAGAATACCAGACCAAGATATAAAGAAACCTAATTCTATACAGGCTAGTGCAAAATCTTGACTACCAGTGAAGCAGTGAATAGTTCCATTGCGATCAGATTTAGTATTTTTAAAATGTGATTCCAATATACTTAGTGTATCGCTTTCAGCATCACGTGTATGGATAATTAAGGGAAGCTGAAATTTCTTTGCTAGCTCAATCTGCCTATTAAAAATTTCTCGCTGTTTTTCTTGCTCTGCTCCAGTAGTGCAGTGATAATAATCAAGACCAGTTTCACCAATAGCTCTGATTTTATGGTCTGGCTTGGCTAATTCTTTATCTAAAATAGCGAGTATCTCGCTTTCTGATTCATTATCCCATGAATGAAACTCTGTCGGGTGAACACCTACGGCTATGTATAAATCACTAAAACCATTGCCATTGAACTGCTTACTGAGTTTTAATAAGGTTTCCACTTCGTTTACTCTACAACAGGAGTGTAGTATTTTCCCTACGCCAGAGTTAAATGCTCTCTCCATGATTTCTTCACGATCAGAATCATATTCATTAAAATTTATGTGTGCATGGGTGTCTATGAGGATAGGAGTGGTCATTGTTTACTTAAAATTATCGTAATTACAATGACGTATTTTAGCAGTAAACTTTTTATGTTTATTCAATCTTTCTTCGATATTTTTTTTCTTGCTTTGAATTTGATCAACTATAAGCTGTCCATTAGCCCAGCTTTCTTTCATTTTTTCTTGGTTCTTTTTACTCATTTTATGAGTTTTATTTAATTGATTAATTTGGCTGATAATCACTGAACGAACGGCAAGTTTATCTAAGCACTGCTCTAAGTCATCACTCTCTAAAGCTGAGCTTAACTCTGTATCAACATCTTGAAGTTCATCAATACCGTCATTAAAATCTCTAAATTTTCGCATTCTAATTCTTCCGCCTTAATTTTTTTATCTACCTAATGACGAGACCGCAGCTTGTTGTTGTTGCATTTCAGCGTTTATTGAATCTAGTTTTGCATATTGTTTAGTTAACCTAGCCTCATAATCATCGACGCTCTTATTTGCACGCACAAGACTACTATCAAGTGTTTTTTGACGTGAATCAAAAGTGTTACTCATAGCCTGTATAATTCCCGTGGAGCTATTAACATAAGTATCTAATAATGTGTCAAGCTGTACTAGAATGCCGCTAGAACCATTATCAAAAGGCTCAATTTGGCTGTTAGCTTTACCATAAAGTAATTTATTTACTGCATTTGGATCTTTCGCTAAAGCTGTCGAAAACTTGCTGTCAAGACTATAACCAGAGAATTTATTATCGCCCGCATTTAATGTACTTTTAAAACCTATATCTACCAAAGATTTGTATCGATTTGTATCAGAAGAATCAAAGGTCGTGCCTAATAATGTTTTAATTGAGCTATCGATCCTTTTTCCTAGTCTATTTTTCATTCCTCTAGCGAAACTTAATGTATCGTTTATTTGTTTAAGAACAGCATCCAGGTTATTTTTATAAGTACTACTATCTTCTGAAACCGTTACCTTAACAGGGCTGTCCGTTTCTGTTACCGCTTTTAACTCTAAGCTAATACCTGCAATGATTCCACTTACTGTATTACTATTGCTGACTAAGGTCTCGCCATTGTTTTGGGTAGAAATCTGAAATTCGGCATTGTTTCCTAAATCCTCGTCATTCAATGCGAAAATGCTTAATATATTACTGTTATCTGAACTCAGTGGAATAGAAAGTGCACCCGTCTGAATATTGTTTAAATTGAGAGTGCCGTTTAAAGTATCATAGCTAGCTTTAACTTTGACATCACCATCGTTATTTATTTTTTGTAATAGCTTGTCTATACTGTCTGTACTTGGATCAAATGTGATTTCTTTACCATTTATAGTTAAAGAGGTGCCAGTAATTCCCATGCTAGAAAGTAAAGCTGTTTTCTTGGGAGATGAAAGATTCTGTATGCCAGTCACGGAACCTGCATTTATTTTTGCATTGCTTAATCCTAGTGCAGAGAGCAGATTGCTGGTATTCCCTGATGAACCCATGCTAGTCACTCCACTTAGAGAGACCTTGCCATTTGTAAAAGTTGCAGTGACTCCTGAAAAATTATTATTGAGGAAGTCTAAAATGTCTTGGAAGTCGGTTTCTGTACCTAATGTCTCGTCACTCAGGTCAAAAATAGTCCCAATGTTACTATCTATTGAGCTAATGCTGATGGGGCTGGGTCCAGTCGTATCATTCGTTAATGAAAATTTGCCCGTAGCACTATCGTAACTAGCTGTAACTGCGATATTTGTATTGTCATTGATAGCTGTGATCAAGGAGTCGATGGTGTCAGTGTTTGGGTCAAAATTAATGTCAGTGCCATTAATTGTAATAACGGTGCCATTTATTCCTAGTGAATTAAGAGTGTCACTGCTTTTAGGTAGGTTTAATTTTTGGCTGCCTGTCACAGTTCCACTATTAATGGTGCTTAAACCAAGTGCATTTAATAAATTACTGCTATCCGAAGAATCTCCAAGTGTAGTAATTCCAGTGATTTCAATAGAGCCATTTACGAGGCTTGCTCCCACACCAGCAAAGCTGTTCGTGAAAAAATCTAATACTGATTGAATATCTGTAAGACCAGAGGTGCTTGCTGTCGTACCATTGATAGTGACAGAACCTTCTGTAATGCTCGTAACGCCATTTAAATTCGCCTTAGATAGAAGATCACTGGTGACTAAGCCGTTGCTTATTTGACTAGCAGAACGTTTTACGGTGGCAGTTTCTGTAAGGTCACTAAGTACTGCAGTTTGACCATTTATGGTGACTGAGCCTGAAACTAGGCTGTCTTTAAAGTTAACATCTGTTAAGTTAGAAGCTCCCGTGACTCCAGTATTTATATACGTTGATGATTTTACTGAACTATTAGTAGCTAATTTAAGTATCTTTAAATCAAACGTCTGTGGGCTAGCTCTACCACTTACGCTTGCCGTAGCTTTATCCTTATTTGAGACATTCACGGAATTGGAAATTAAGGTTGAGGCGTCGCTAGTTATATTGCTAATGCTGAGAAGATTTTTTAATGTTCTTAATCTGTCACGAAGAGTATTTACACTAGTTCTTTCTGTGTTTAACTCCGTTTTTTTTGTTTCGAGGGGTTTAACCTTGCTAGTTACTTCTAAATTGACTAATTGTGATACTATTCCCTTTGAGTCTAGATTAGAGTTAAGTCCAAGTAAACTTACGTTCATATTTCTTATTAACCAAGCTTGATCTTTTTCACTATACTGAAAATTACTTGTTTTTGGATTTCACTCTAGGTTTATAGGAGGAATAGATATAATGTATCGTTATGACTCTTAGTTCTCCACTGCGACATTTAGCCGTCATTATGGATGGTAATAGAAGATGGGCTAATGCAAGAGGTTTATTTAGTGTTGAAGGACATAGGCAAGGAGTTAAAACTTTAAAAGCTTTAGTTAAAGAGTGTCTAAACCTAGGTGTCGATTATCTTACTGCCTATGCTTTTTCTTCTGAAAACTGGAAAAGAACGGCAAAAGAATTAGATTTTTTATTTGAGCTTTTAAAAGAGTCTGCTATTGATGAGTTAGGTTCCCTTGATGAGCAGGGTGTAAAGGTAAAGTTTCTTGGTGATTTATCTGTGTTTAAGAATACTAGTCTTTTAGATTCTTTGATGGATTTAGAGAAAGCTACGCAGCATAATAGTCGCCTTGTTTTTAATATCGCTCTTAATTATGGGGCGGTGGCGGAGCTTACCCGAGCAGTTAACATGATCACTGAATCACTTTCAGAGAAAGAGATTCGGGAGTTAGAGGAGAACTCTTTTAAAGAATATTTATATACAGCAGACATACCAGATCCAGATGTCATCGTAAGGACAGGTGGAAAGCATAGGCTCAGTAATTATCTTTTATGGCAGGCTGCTTATTCTAAACTAATATTTACTGATATTCTCTGGCCTGATTTTAAATTAGATGATATAAAATCTCAGCTTAATATTCTGGTTTCGCGTTTATAATTTAGACTGTTAATTATGCAAGTTAGACCAGCTATTACATCTAATGCTCGATTTCACCGAGATGCTTGGTTAGAGATTAATTTAGATCATTTAGAGAGTAATTTACAGACTATTTATCAGCAAGCGAAAAAACCACTTATATTAGTTTTAAAAGCTGATGCTTACGGTCATGGAGCTGGAGTTATAGCTAATATGCTTGATTCTTATTCCATGGTTCACGCTTATGCAGTGGCAAATATAGATGAGGCTATTAACCTAAGGCAGTCTACTGAGAAGAAAATTATTGTTTTAGGTATAACGCCAGAATGGTCATACAATGTAGCTATTGAAAAAAATATAGAGCTGACTATTGCAGATGAAAAATCTGCAGAAAAACTAAATCGCATCGCCTTTGATCTTTCTAAAGTCGCTAAAATTCATCTAAAACTAGATACAGGGATGAATCGTATTGGTTTTAAGGTAGAGAAGCCAGAATGCTTTAAAGAGATTATCAGAAGAGTGGATATGCTTTTTAACCTGAAAATACAGAGTATTTTTTCACATTATTCTGCTTCTGAAGATGTACAGTTGTGCGCTATTCAGACTACACGTTTTATTAATGCTACTGAGAATATTAATTTCCCGCGTCATATCGCAAGCAGTAAAGCCGCTCGTCTCATAAATCAAGATCCTTTTGATTACGTGCGTGTCGGGATTGAGTTATTCGGATTAGATAATCCTATTCTTAAACCAGTTATGTCTCTGCTTGCTAGAGTGGTTTTCATAAAACAGATAGGTCCAGGTGAAGCTGTGAGCTATAACGGGACTTGGAGTACTAAGCGAACCACTAAGATAGTTACACTACCATTGGGTTATGCTGATGGTATACCAAGAGCTTTATCGAATCGAATTAAAGCTTACGTTAACGAAAGCTTTATACCACAGGTAGGCTTGATAACCATGGATCAGATTATGTTTGATATTGGTGATACCGCAGATATCAAAGTTGGAGACCAAGTTGAGCTTATTGGTCCGCATTTACCTCTTAAAGAATGGGCTAAACTCTTAAACACTATCAGTTATGAATTAGTTACTTCTTTAAATTTACGTTTACCAAAGGTTTATACGAGAGATTTATAATTTTTTTGAAAACGCAGATGATTTATTTGATGAGCGTTGCAGAAGTTTAATTCTCTTAACCTAGGCTTAAAAAAGATATGGTTTATGGAATGCATGGCGATAGGCGGACCTAACAGCAACCCATTAGCGAATTTATTTAAGAATAATTCTACTGCTGGGCTTGCACCAAAAAATCAAACAGAGCAAGTTTCTTCTACTAAAGAAACCTCAGTTGATAATACAACAATTAAGTCAGCTGCAAATTCATCTGAGCGTATTGCTCAATTACAGAAGGCTTTAGGTGCGGATGGTTTTAGTGGAACAGTCGATTTTAATACTTTAGCGAAGACAGCTGGAGCTAGTCCTATTGCTTCTAGTGCGATTAAGTTTAATGAAAATATAACGGCGACAAGTGCTCTTGGAGAGCCGAGTTCAGTTACCGCTATTAATGGTCCAGTTTTTGGTGAGATCGCTGCTTCTGGAAATTCTGAAACAGCTTTCGCAAATCAACAATTATTATTTGCAGCTAAAATGAGTCAGGCTAGTGGAATCAGTGGTGATTTTCAAGTTTCTGAAGAGAGTGCTAATTTAAAGAAAGATAATGAATTACTAGCACTAGTCGGTAACCTTTAGAAACTACTATACAGTCTCTATCAGTCTTAGTTAATAAATTTTCTAAAATAAGGACTAAAGAGTAGGCATTTTTTTATTGCTGTTTTTCCAGTATAAATACGCTTATCTGAAACATTCGGAATGAAACTTTCGTCTAAGAATTCGAATTCTTTATCGATATTAAAGTCAATCATAAACAATAGTTCACGATTAGTTAGTTTATGATCTGCATTTTCAGCTCGGCTAATGAAATTCAGCTCTGGCTCTGTTATTAATCGTAAAAAAAAGACTAGAAAACGGTGTTCCCAGATAGCTGAATCATAAATAAAGAAATATTTACAGGAGTTCACTTAAGAGTGCAATGCTCATCTCTCTGTATACTTGGACCAAGCTTTTTGTCATGAAGTGCTTTACTGTACTGCTTTAGTTCAAGTATAGAGCCATCACATTTATGGATTTTAATAAAGTTAGAAACCCCACGAGCTGCTAAAGGTAAGCCACCAGTAATTACCACACTGTCACCATGATCAACATAGCCACCTTTAATAAGGTGTTTCTCAATATTATAAATAGTATTAGTCGTTTCTTCGACTTCGTCGAAGTATATAGGAAGCACTCCCCAAACCATAGACAGGGAATTATAGGTAAACTCATAAGTAGTCGCAGCTATGATTCTTGCTTCAGGACGCAGTCTAGATACCATCATCGCACTTTTCCCAGAACAAGAAAACACTACTATATTTTCTATATGCTGTAATTTAGAAAAAGTCTCAACGGCTTGAGCTATCGCATAACGATTAATATCGTCTGTCTGATTAGGGTCTAAGTCTTTAAGGTTACGTCTTTCAACTTTAATTTCACCAGATTTTTCTACTTCCAGAGCGATTTTCGCCATCATCTGAATAGTCTCTTTAGGGAAAGCACCAGTGGCTGTTTCATTAGAAAGCATGATCGCATCAGTACCATCAAGAATAGCGTTCGCTACATCTGAAACTTCTGCACGTGTAGGAAACGGTTTCGTAATCATCGAATCCATCATCTGCGTAGCGGTAATAGCAAATTTCTTTTTATAATTAGCTCTACTGATGATCTGCTTCTGTATCATCGGAACTTTTTCTGGCTCTAGCTCTACACCTAGATCACCACGCGCTACCATAACACCATCTACTACATCTAAAATTTCATCCAATTCAGCTACAGCTTGTGGTTTTTCAATTTTAGCGATTACTTTAATTGGTAACTGGTCTACATTACACTCGTCGATTAGTTTTCTCAGTTCAAGTACGTCGTCTGCGGTCTTAACGAAAGATAGAGCGATGAATTCAGCTGAATTTTTAACTGCCTGAACAATATCTTCTCTGTCTTTATCTGTTATAGAAGCTAAATTAGCTTGATGTGATTCTGGGAGATTTACTCCCTTATTAGATTTAATGACTCCGCCAAAGAGAACGTTACATCTAACATCATTACCTTTAACTTCTGTAGCACGAAGCCTAATTAAACCATCGTCTATAAGTACCTGCTGGCCAGCGAGAATATCTTTAGTTAGTGCTGGGTAGTTACGAATAAAAATTCTTTTTAGTGAGACGGTGGCTGAATAGTCCGCCGTATCAGCATCAGAGGTAAGGATTATCTCTTCGCCTTGTTTAATGATGACTCCCTCGTCTGGCAGTGTCCCTGTCCTGATTTTAGGTCCTTGAATGTCGACTAAAATACCTATAGGTCTTTTTAATTCTTTAGCGATTTTACGCACTCTGTTAAGTCTTTCTGCTCTTGAATCCCAGTCGCCGTGCGAACAATTAAGCCTAGCTACATTCATTCCAGCAAGAATAAGTTCTCTGATAGTCTCCTCTGTTTCAGAAGCTGGTCCTAGTGTCGCTACTATTTTAGTTTTCGGGGTGTTTTTTAAATCGAGGTTAGACATATGATATTTTTCCTAGTATGCTAGAAGCCTTAGCGCCAGTGGAGCTTGGAACATTGTTAGCCATCCTATTATAGCTTGTATAAGCTAGTAAAGAGAATAAAATCGCTTCTTTATACTGACTCATAATCCCACACTGCTGATGATCGCTAAAAGTTATAGCTGGATTTAGTTCCTTTAGTTTTTCTGCAAGAAAGTTATTATTAATACCGCCTCCAGAAATTAGTACTTTGCTAATGGGATATTTCTGTAGCTCTGTGCTAATGGTTTTCGCTGTTAAGTAAGTAGCTGAGCTGATAATGTTTTGTGTATTCCCTAAATCTAAAAATTTATCTGCAAATTTATGATTAAACAGCTCTCTACCAGTGGATTTAGGTGGAGGAAGTCTGAAATAATCGGTGTTTTTAATAAGATTATCGACGAATTTTTCATTGACTTTACCTTTGAAAGCAATGTCACCATTTTTGTCAAAAGGTTTGCTATGGAGCTTTTGGCAGAGATTATCGATCAAGGTGTTACCTGGTCCAGTATCGTAAGCTATGCAAGGAGAGTCTTTTACTAAAACTGTAATATTTGCGATACCGCCAATGTTTAAAGTAGCGATATTTTCATGATCAGATCTCACTAATCTATCATCTAAAAAGCTAATTAAAGGTGCACCACCACCGCCACGTGCCATATCTGCTGGTCTAAAGTCTGAGACAGTGTTTATGTTAGTAAGATTAGCTATTAAAGAGCCTTCGCCTAACTGCCATGTACTTTCGGTACCGTGGAAAATCGTCTGTCCATGAATGCCGATAAGATCTATAGTTTCGTTATACTTTTCTTTAAAAGAATTTATATTTTCAGCGAGGAAACGACTAAAGGCGAAATTTAGATTAGAGATCTCATCTAAATTACCGTTCTGTTTATTTATAAGTTTTTCAAAGATAGTTCTAAGCGTAGCATCGAAGGGAACGCTGTCCTCGCGAATCACTGAGTAATTTTTAAGATTATGAATGTCATGCCAGTCTATCAGCGCAAAGTCAATTGCATCTACAGAGGTACCAGTATTAACGCCTAGGACTCGCATTTAAACTTTTACTTTTTAAGAGAGATCACACATTGTGCAGTAGTCTCTTTATGGGCTTAGGTAATCGATTATACAATAACTATACTCAAAAAATTTTTTAAAAGCTGATGACCATATTCGGAGAGTATTGATTCTGGGTGATATTGAACACCGAAGAGATTTTTAAAATCTTTATGGGTAACAGCCATGACTAGTTCATCTGCGGTTTTAGCGATTATTCGTAAATTAGAATCCTGAATACTGGATCTGTCTATGACAAGTGAGTGATATCTAGTCGCAGTGAAATGTTTAGGGATATCTCTGAAAAGTTCTGAACTCTCATCATGCTCTATGACACTGGTTTTCCCGTGCATAAGATAAGGAGCCTTAACAACCTCCCCTCCGAAAGCCTCTCCTATAGCCTGATGTCCGAGGCAGACGCCTAAAATCGGAATCTTCGCTGCTAATAGTTTAATCGACTCGATACTGAGTTTAGAATCTTTAGGTTTACCCGGACCAGGGGAAATGAGTATATGGGTGATATTTTCTGTTTTTAAAAAATTCTCTAATTCAGAGCTCGGAAATTCATCATTCCTGATTACTTTTACATCAGCTCCTATCTCTCCTAAGTACTGGACTAGGTTATAGGTGAAGCTGTCGTAATTATCAATGACGAGGACTTTAGGAGACATCTGCTTTAATGATACAAGACTATCTTAAGGGCTTAACAGTTTATTAATTCTAATTTAGTAATACCTTAAAATATGAGGAGGGCTTGTTTATGCGTTTATTAAAGCATGGTTTAGGGAAGAGGAGTCCTTTATTTCAGGAGTTACGCGAAATAACGCATAGCAAGGAAATTCCTGACAGAATTTCTAACGATTCCCCATTTTTGCTGATAGATAGAGATATTTAATTTCGTTTGAGCGATTTTCAGAAGAACAAAAGCTCTCATGGA
>JAGWWP010000050.1 GCA_018970325.1 Cyanobacteria bacterium REEB446
CTATGTGTTTCAGAGAAAGGATTTAAGCCCCAATCATCAATGACAAGTAAATCTTTTTTAGCAAGCCTATCAAGAAATTTAATATAGGAACCTTCTCCTTTAGACACATTTAATTCATCAAAGAGTAAGCATGATGTCATGAATTTCCTTTCCTGCTCCCTTAGGCATGTTGATCGTTTTCCCGACGTCGGCAAAATGATCCAAAACCTCATACCGAGAGACTTCACAAGAAGTCTTTGCTTTCGAAATTACATTTAGAAAATTATCCCATTTGCTATATCCAAGTAAGTACTGTAAATCTCTTGCAAACCAAAACTCTACTCCAGAATGAGTTTGTTGAACATGCGATTCAAAATTCTCTGTTAATGCTTCAACAATTTCTTCTTTCATAGTTTAATCCCTACTCCCTATACTTCTCCGCAATCTTAGAAATATTTCCCGCCCCGACAAAAAATATTTTTTTATACTCCCGCCCCTGAATACGCCTATCAATAAGTGGTTTCAGGGTCATCGCTATATCTTTAAAATTCCCCTGCACATCAGCTTCTTTAGCTTCGCTTGCAGAGAGATTTTCATTAGGGTCTAGGTATTTAACATTATTTAAAGCTATTTCTTCAGCCATCTTTTTACTATTAACGCCCTCTATATGCTGACTGCGAGCTACATAAATATCTAAAAGTAGTACATCTATATTTTCTGGAAATTCTTTAAAGACTTTTACGAAATCAGCCCAAAACTGCTGTGTTCTTTCAGGATGATGCGGCTGATATATAAAGAGAGCCTTATCAGTACTCGTTTTTAGCATAGCTTTTACAGAATCAAGCAAAGCCTTAATTTCACTTGGGTGGTGAGCATAATCATCATAAATTTCTATTTTAAAAGACTGCTCACAAACTCCAAGCTCTACGTTGTTATCGCCTACTGATCTGTAATCTGAGTTTATAAGCTCCATGCGACGCTGCGTACCATGGAAATCTTTAAATAGAGATTTAGCTTCTGTAATTTTAAAACCTAAAACATGAGCTACTAGAAGGCTTGCACAGGCGTTTAATAAATTAAATTTTCCCGAGATAGCTAAATCTAAATGACCAGAATCTAAAGACTGAAAATATAGCGAACTGTTTTCTAGATTAATAAATAAATCAGCTGATTCATCAATGCTGTTATAGCTAAAGATTTTTCCTTTTAAATCTGGTCTTTCTTTTAGAATATTTTCCGCATAAGCCTTTAAAAAAGGATTATTAATGCAGACTATTTTATATTCAGCCCTATCTAAAAAATCTTTAAAGCAAGCCTGTATCTCAGCTAGCCCACCAGGATAGTTTTCTAAATGATCAGCCTCTACGTCAGTCACTACCGCTATATATGGTGTGGTTCGCATAAAGCTTTTATCAGATTCATCACCCTCCATCACGAAATAGCCTGATGGACCATCATTCAAGGAAGGGCTTTTAGGAGCAGCTTTACCATTAGCTTTATAATCTTTTAGTACACCACCTACTGCAAAGCCTGGTTCTAAGCCTAGTTTAGTTAGAAGGTGCGTGGTCAGAGCGGAGGTGCTAGTTTTACCGTGAGTGCCTGAAATAACTATCTGTTTAGCACCTTCGCTGAGCAGGTTTAACATCTCCGAGCGGTGTATCACTCGAATATTATGCTTCTGCATAAACAGCATATCGGGGTCATCCGCTCTCACTGCGGTACTGCGAACTACTAGGTCTATGCTTGCATCTAAAGGATCATTAGTTTTATAAGAAAGATCGCTTTTGGAAATTTTAAAATCAGAGTTTAATTCACCTTGTGAAATTTTATCTTCCAGAATAGCGATTAAAGCTCGCATACCGATACCTTCAGCTCCTAGAAAGCGAATGTGTTTAAAGTCTGTTAGGTTAATGGTTTGAGTCAAATTCATGGAAGTGGTTATTATATATTACAGTAAAATAGTATTTTCTAGAATGGGCGTATAGCCAAACTCAAATTTCTCCGTTTTCACTTATTAGAAAATTTCTAACTTATCTATATTATTAATCCTTAATTCCTTTAACTGATAAGTCTCTGTACCAGTATAGATCAGCTCTTCTCTAGTGAGTTCCTTACCTAAAATCTTTTTTAGATACTGAAGACTATACTGAAACTCACTAATATAGGTACTCGCTGACTTGATTTCTAGAGCAGCATAGCCCTCTTTTTTCGTTTTGTAAATCAGATCTACTTCATGCTGACGATCTTTATAGAAAAAAATATTTGGTCTCAAATGCTGATTCAGATTCCTTTTTAAAATTTCTATAACTATCAAATTCTCAAAAATATTACCCCTTAAACTGTGCATGAATAAATCTTCTGGTCTATTAATATTTAAAAGATAAATCAGTAAACCCGTATCAATAAAATAAAGCTTCGGTGATTTAGTGAGTTGTTTATTAATATTCAAACTAAAGGGCTGCAAGAGATAAATAATGTAGCTCGCCTCTAAGACACTCAGCCACTCTTTTAAAGTCGTAGATGATACTCCTAAATCAGAAGAGATATTAGTTAAATTTAAAGGCTGTCCTATTCTAGCTGCACAGAGTCCTAGAAATTTTTTAAAACTACTAAGATTATGAATAGCTTTAAGCTGTCTTAAATCCCTTTCTACATAAGTCTTTATATAGTCTGCATAAAAATCAGAAGCTGGGATATTTTTATCGTAGATTCTCGGATAAAAGCCTTTAAACATCAGCTTATCAATATTTAATTTCTCATTTACAGAGGCTATTTGCTTTTTACTAGTCTTAGCTTTAAATTCTTTATGATATTTAGAATCTTTTATTTCCTCATAACTAAAAGGTAATAGCTCAAAAATAGCCGTTCTACCAGCTAAAGATTGATTCACTGACTCTATTAAAGAAAAATTCTGGCTGCCAGTAAGTATAAACATCGCATCTTTTTTTCTCTCATCGACTATGACTTGAATATATGATGTTAAATGAGGAGCGTTTTGAATTTCATCAATAATCACTCCATCGAAATATCTCGCTAAGAAGCCTTCTGGATCTTTATTTGCGAAATTTAATTCTCTAAGATTTTCTAAATTTACGTAAGTATAATCTGGAAATAAATTTCTAAGTAAAGTAGTCTTACCAGACTGCCTAGGACCAGTTAGCGTAAGTACTGGATACTTCTTAGCTAATTTTAAAATACTTTTACTAATGCTGCGTTTTAGCATAAATCATCTGAATATTTAAATTATGCCACATTATTTTTACTAAATCTCAAGTCAAACTTGAAATTTAGTAAAAATTCGGAGATGAAATATAGAAGTAATAGCATTATTAAGATTTCTAAATTTCTACAGCGTAAAACACTATATTAAAATCCTCTCAGTCTAATTTAGATTATGATTTCAAGAATATATTAATAGCCCCGATGGACGTAAAAGAGTAGTAATAGTCGCACCGAAATCTTTAAAAGAACAATGGGGCAAAGAAACTCTTAAACAAGGTCTGCAAATACAGAGCATTATTACTCTTCAGAATTTAAATGAAATAGAAGCAGAGATGCGTTTAGATAATATCGCCGAAGTCTCTTTATTCGTCATAGATGAGTCTCATAATCTTAGAAAGACTAATGGAGCGAGGTATCAGAAATTACTTGAATGGATTAGAAATAATAAAAAAGCACATGTACTTTTACTTACAGCTACCCCTATTAATAATGAATTACAGGATATTACTAATCAAATCCTCTTAGGAACTAGGGGAGATACTGGCTCTATTTACATAAATATTATAGATAGTGAGACTGGAAATAGCATTACTAAAGATTTCGTATCAGCAGTTGAAGACTTACAGAAGAAAATAAAGAAGTGCATTAATAAAGATGAACCCGAAAAAATAGACTACTCAGAAATTAAAAGCGTTATGAGTAAGGTAATCAGGGAAGTAGTTGTAAGAAGAACTAGGCAGGGAATTGAAAAAGAATATGGAAAATTAATGATTAATGGTGAATTAAAAGGTTTCCCTAAATCTTCACCAGCAAATCTTGCTTATAAAACACCTGTAGAGTTAAATAAACAGATACTTGAAATAACGAGTCAGAGAATAGCATTGAATGATATTTATAGAAAAGATACTGATGAAATTATAGAAAAATGTGAACTCTTAAAACACCCTTTAGATCAATTAGATCTTTTAATTCGAGAAAAAAGCCTAGAAAGCTTACAGGATTTAGCGCCTACGCATTTTATTTTTCAATTGATTTTACTTTTAGGCTTTGTACCATACAGATGGAAAATTTACCAAACCAAATACTATGGTAAAACCCCAGCACAAATCAAAGAAATGAAACTCAATGGTGATGAAAGTCGTGAATTGCAGCAACAGAGGGGAATCTATGGAATATTTAGAACCATGTTTTTAAAACGACTAGAATCTTCGATAAGAGCAATTAAAAACTCCATCAAGCACTATAAAGAAAAGTTATTAATATTCAAAGAAGGAATTGATAATAATCATATAGTTTCACTGAAAAATTCTGATCTCTATTTCGATCTTCTAAATAACAGTGATGAAAGTACTTATGAAGATTATGAAATCTCTGAAAGTATCTTAGATACTATAGATCCTCATAGATACAGGGTTAATGCTTTAAAAGAGAATATAGAAAAGGAATTAGAATTAATAGGAGTAATATCTAAAATCCTAGATATTTTAGAAAAAGATGATTCTAAAATCACAGCCTTAATTAAAAAGTTCCAAGAACTAGGCTCTGAAAAGGTTTTGATCTTTTCATATTTCGCAGATACCATAGAATATCTTCGAGAAGTAGTGGAAAATAAAGTAAATCAAGAGGAACTCACTAATATTAAGCCTGCTGAAATAGCCTTCCTCTCATCTCGTAATCGAAGTGAAGCGGAGTCACTCGCTAGTAGATTCTCGCCCCAGTCTAAAAATCATGTCTTTAAAGATGAGGATAGTGAATTAAAATATCTATTTTCTACTGACATTCTTTCAGAGGGGCAGAATTTACAGGATGCGGGAATTATTATTAACTATGATCTACACTGGAACCCTGTAAGGATGATTCAGCGTAACGGTAGAATAAATCGCTTAGGCTCTAAATATGATGAGGTTTTCATCTATAATATGCACCCAGAGAAGAACATAGAATCTTACCTGAAATTAGTAAAACGCTTAGAAGGTAAAATTAATATTATCAATCAAACCATTGGCAATGACCAATCTGTATTAGGTGAAGTGGCGAATCCTGTAGAATACACTGAGACACTAGAAAACATTTACAGTAGTGATGAGAAAGCGAGAATAGAGGCGATGCTACAGAGTGAAAAAGCTGCTGACTTTCTTTTAGCTGAGGATGAATTTATTATAGATCTAAAACGCTTTCATAAAGAGGAAGATGAAGAGTATAAAAAACTTATTTATGGCATAGCTAATGGTAAGTGGGGCTTAATGCCTAAGAAGGAGATTAATAAAACAGCAGAACTAATAGTTTTTAGTAAACTGCTACACAAGGATAAGCTGATTAGTAAAGGCTTTCTAAAGATGAATAGAAATTATGAAGAAATTGGATTAATGAATAATCTTGAGGCGCTGCACTATTTAAGAACAACCAAAGAAGAATCAGAGAGAGATTTAGATAAAATAAGCCTTAATCGAAAAGAGCTGAAGGACATAGCCAGCGAGCGAAAACACTATCTCTTAAGCTCGGAGACGGAGAGCCTACCATTTAGAGGTCAAGAGCAGGAGATTTTAAAATTAATGATTAGGCTGCATTATAGTGAGGAAGACTTAAAGACAGTAAAAGAAGCTTTTAAAACTACTAATCATTTGATTAAAAAAGAGCTGTCTAGTTTATTAAGGCTGGTTCTTAAATTACAGCGAGATAATAAAGCTTTTTATAATGAGCTAGATAAACTGCTTAAAATAGCCCGTGAATCAAGCTATGATAAAAGAGAGACTATTCAACCCGATAAAATAATTCCTATCCTTTTCTATGCTAAGCAAAACAAGTAACAATATCAGCATTCAAGAAATATTTGCGAGTATAGATATTAGCCTAAAAGAGGCTGCTAAGATTAAAAGCTTTGAGAGCTGTCAGTTAATCGCAGAAAGATTAGTAGCCTTATTAAAAATACCAGAAGAGATAAATAGGACAGAATTACTTATTTCAGATAAAGTCTTACAGAAACGAGATAATGATGCGTGGACGCATAAAGCACCTAAATACAGCGATAGAAAAGCCTACTATCAATTAGCTAGTAAAAACCAGCGTAATATAGATTTTAAACTTTTCTGGGCTAAGAAAACTAATCGTAGAACTATTTCTAATCTAGTGCATCGTGTTACCTCTAATTATGAAGATGATGAGCTTTTATACGCTGATGAGAACTTAGGTATAGATTTTATAGTGCCAGATAAAGCTGATCGGCTTATTATCGCACTTAGCAGTAATTATAAAATCAGGACTTTAGAATTACATAAAGCTCTTACTAATACTCAGAAGCAAATCTTTGAAAAATGGTATAACAGCCCAGAAGGCACTCATAAAAAGACTCTACATCAAATACTCTGGGATAGCTTCGATATACATCCTTTAAATAAAGAGTTTTATCGTAATATCGCAGAACTCTTTACTAGAGAGGTACAGCATTTAGTCACTAATAAGATTTTAGATGAATATACCGCAAAACAATTCACGACAAGATTAATAGGGCGAATTATTTTTTGTTGGTTTTTAAGAAAAAAAATATCATCGCAGAAGAATTTAATTACTTTGAGGCTAAAAGCCTCACAGCTACAGAGTTTTATCATAAAAAATTAGAGATTCTTTTTTTCGATGTACTAAATACCCCACAGAATGAGAGAAATAATCTAGATCGTAAGACCCCATTTTTAAATGGTGGCTTATTCGAGCCGAGAAAGCATGATTACTACAGGGAGAAAAAAATATCTTTTCCTGATGATTATTTTATAGACTTTTTCTATGATTTTTTAGATAAGTATAACTTCACTACTGATGAGAGTAGTAGTGATTTCCAGCAGGTAGCTATAGACCCAGAGATGTTAGGGCGTATCTTCGAAAATCTTCTTGCTGAGCAGTCTAATGAGACGGGAGAGCAGGCTAGAAAAGCTAAAGGTGCTTTCTACACACCTCGTGAAATCGTAGACTATATGTGCAGAGAGAGTCTTAGACTTTATCTTGCTGAAAAACTCGGAGAAGATGGCAGAAAAGAGAAGATTTTAAATTTACTATTAGATAAAAAAGAACATGAGTTTGATTATAAGAATGATAGAGCTGAGTTAAATCCTTATAAAGCTCGTCTAAGGGATAATATCTGAAAATATTTATGGTGTAGATATAGAACCCACTGCTATAGAGATATCCAGGCTAAGAGTATGGCTAAGTCTAGTCGTAGATATAGAATTAAAAAATTCAGCTGATAATTCTGGCATAGAACCTTTACCTAATTTAGATTTTAAATTTATCTGTGCTAATAGTTTAATTCCTCTTAAAGAGAACTCTCAGCTTAGTCTTTTTGACGATGCGGAATTTGAAAAATCATTAAAATCTCTTCAGGAGCAGTATTTTACTAGTAAACCTTCTGAAAAGAAAAAATTACAGGGAGAATTTCAGAAGTTACTTGGTAGAAATATTTTTAATAGTAATCGTACAGGTATTTCAGAGAGGCAGCAGCAGCTAGAGAGCTATCAGCCCTTTGATTCCGAGAGTGTTTGCGGGTTTTTTGATACCCATTTTATGTTTACTTTAGATGGTTTTGATATAGTGATTGGGAATCCGCCGTATGTGCAATTACAGAAATTAAAGAAAAATCCTTTGCAGGAGCTTTATAAAAAAGCTTCTTATCAAACTTATGATTCTAGCGGTGATTTATATTGTCTATTTTATGAACATGCTGTAAATATGCTGAAAAGCAATGGTCATTTATCTTATATCACTAGTAATAAATGGATGAGAGCTAATTATGGTCATAAGCTCAGAAATTTCTTTATTAAATATAATCCTTTAAAATTAATTGATTTAGGATCAGCTGTATTCGAGTCTGCGACAGTAGATACTAATATACTTTTTCTACAAAAGAAACCTAACACTTCTATTTCTCTTAGTGCTACTCAGTATAAAAAGTCAGATTTGCCATTAATAGACTTTATTAATCAAAATTCGATAATTTTAAATAAACCCAATGCTGAAGCATGGTTTATTGGGAATGATGCAGAGTATAAGCTGAAACAGAAAATAGAAAAATTGGGTAAACCTCTTCGGAATTGGAATATACGAATGCAAAGAAGTTTATTAACTGGCTTAAATGAAGCATTCATCATAGATACTGCTACCAAAGAAAGCTTATGTAAAGCAGATCCTAAGAGTATAGAAATTATCAGACCCCTACTGAAAGGAAAGAATATCAGTAAATATTCTTATACTTGGGCGGATAGTTGGCTTATCAATACAGGCTTTGACCTTGATGTTCCTAAACTCTTTCCAGCTGTTTATAATCATCTGCTTAAATTCCAAACAAAAGCTGCTATTAGAGATGATCAAGGAGCGAATTGGTGGAATTTACGAGCATGCAGTTACTATGATGATTTTGAAAAAGAAAAAATAATTTGGAGTGATATTGCAAAAGAACCGTCTTTTGTCTTCTTAAATGAAAATTTATATTTTAATAACACTGTCTACATGATTCTTGGCGATGAAATTAAATATTTAATAGCTGTCCTTAACTCCCGACTTAATAAGTGGTACTTTCCGCTAATTGCATCTGGACTAGGAGATAAAAGCTGTAGATATTTCAAAGTCTTTGTCGAAGCCATTCCAATACCTTTAATCAATAAAATAAATCAAAGCACAATTAAAAACATCGAAACACTAGTCGATAAAATCCTCTCAAGAACAGAAAAAGAGGGTTATCATGAAGACAAAAAATTACAATCAGAAGTTCACGAAATCGAGTCAGAGATAGATAAGTTGATTTATAAACTCTATGAATTAAACCCCGAAGAAATAAAGCTTATTGAACAGGCTTCCTAGACTTTTTTTCAGGTAGCTTCCTTAATCAAGCGATCTAAATTCGATACAGCATAAAGTGGTACAGAGAGTATACCATCTTCAAATGAAAGTTCTCTTTGTGAAATCCTAAGCCCAAAAGGGCTTTTAAAAGTTTGCATAAATATACGTAAACTCTTCAAACGCCCAGCCTTCGCTGCTTTTACTTCTATCGGATAAATTTTACCGTTACAAACATGTAAATAATCGATCTCAGCAGCATTAGATTTATCTTCCCTTTCCCAAAAATATAATTTTTTTTCATCATAAGGATTTATATAACTCAGCAGCTCCTGACCTACAAACTGCTCAGTTAAAGCCCCAGTGGCAATAGAGTGAAAATCACTAGCATTAATAATTTCATTATTAAGACCGAGTAGCTTTTGAATTAACCCAATATCTAAAAAAATCGCTTTAAAATGCTTATCTGAAGCTTCTGCTCCAAGTGGTAAACCAGCCCCACTAGTTCTAGGAACCAAATGAATCAAATTAGCTCTACTCAATAAAATCAGAGCCTCCTTAATATCAGCAGACTTATAATCAGAATCAATCTGTGAATATTTAAGCTTCGAACCAATCAGCCGAGGAGTTTTTAATAAAACGCTCTGCAAATACTTATACTGATGGTGTTTAGAATATTTAGAAAAATCATCTTTATAAGAAAGAAGTATAGAACTCTGTCTAATAAAAGCTTCTAGTAAATCTTGATTAGTAAAATAATCCTCTAGCACCGCTGGCATACCACCTAATAACATATACATGCGAAATTCTTCTAAAAGCCTTTCATGCATCACAGAATCATCTTTTTGCTCAAAAGAAAGATTATTAATATAATCGAGATAAACCTTTTTATTCGCTGCTAATAAAAACTCTGAAAAAGACATGGGTGCCATAAAAAAATACTGCACCCTGCCCACTGGTACAGCATATTCACCAGATTTCAAGGCAAAATCTACTAAAGAGCTAGCCCCTATTACATGCAAGCCTGGCATATCTTCATAAAAATATCTCAAAGCTAAAATGGCTTTGGGACATTGCTGTATCTCATCTAAAAAAAGTAACGTCTTTCCTTTGCTGATCTTAATATTTGTAAAAGAGCTGAGTTTTAAAATTATGTTCTTGACATCTAAATTCTCGAAATATAATTTTGCCTTTTCGTCTCTCTCAAAATTAATTTCACAAAAATTATCAAAGTTATTTTTAGCAAACTCCCTTACTGTAAAGGATTTACCGACCTGTCTAGCACCACGCAAAAGTATAGGTAAGGGCTTTTTCTTTTTTTTCCAAAGCTTTAAATCCTCTTCGACAAAACGATACATATTATCCCATAATTATACCCTTAGTAAGTCTAAAATAACCCGTTATTTTAGACTTTATCTCTCAGGAGCCAAGTAAATAATTCAAGTGAAAATTTAGGGATAAAATATTAGTTAATAGATATTTTAATTAAATCAGATTTTAATGAAACCCTCTCAATATCAATTACCTAAATTTAAGAATGAATCAGATTTTGAGACCTTTTGTTTAGATCTATTTAAGGCTGTCTTTAAAGATTCATCTGGAGATAAATATGGCAGAAAAGGGCAGGCACAGCACGGAATAGATCTTTATTTTCCTCAAGCGAAAAAAGTAATTCAGTGTAAGGTACGTAGCGATAAGCTGACTCTAGCAGAAGTTAAAGAGGATATAGAAAAATTTAAAAGCTTCCCTCATGAAGATTACGAAATATGCTTCACCACTACTGCTGATAGAGATAAAAATTTACAAGATGAATGTTTAAAACTTAATACTCAGATTTATGGCTGGGAGAATTTACTTGAGTTACTAGATACAAATCTAGATATTTTTCATCGTTATTTTACCAATGATGAGCAGGAAAAATATTTTAATATATCGACTATAATCAGCCTAGCAAACGATTACTATGATGACCTAAAGCTAGACTCTTCACTAGATCTATTAAAAAAAACTGACAATACTTTTGAGACATTATCAAGAGATTTCAAATATCAGATTTCCTTATTAAAGGCAAAAATTTTTGAAACTAAATATTCTTTCTTTGCTGACCCTTCTATCAGAGATGAAATATCAAAGCACTATTTAAAAGTAAGCACTTACCGTGAGGAGGGCTCTATTGAAAAGCATTTAAATAAAGCTAAAGCTTATTTCACCATAAATGAATCTAGAAGAGGCTTGGATGAATTAGAAGAAGCTTTAAGGATAGACCCTGAAAATGAACAAGCTACTAATTTGAAAATCATGAACCTAAGTAGAAAAAAGGATCTTGAGATTTTTCTTCAAGGAATAGACCCTTTATTTAAACTAAAACCTAGTTATAAAGCATCTTTAGCAGTGTTTTATTACAAAAATAAAAATTATAATAAAGCAAAAGAATTATTAGAAGCTACTCTTCAATCATCTGATGAGCTTAAAAATTTACAAAAATTAGGTTTGAGAGAACTACTTCATGAATGTATCTTTTTCAGTGAGCCTCTAGGAATTGAGAAATATACTTCTGAAAAGCTCATTAGTAATCTAAAATCTTTAATTCCCAAAATTCAAAATCTCTGGAGAACCATTAAAGATAAAGAGATCTCCAAATATTTCACGCATATTCTTTTACCAGAAATAAATGCAAGAACTCTATTACTAAAAAGAACCTCAGAAGAACAGGAATTTAATGAAGAATTAAAATCTATTCTTAGCGTTTGTGATGATGGTTTAGAAAAGTGCTTACCAAGTTCATACGCAGCCTTTTGCTTTAATCATACAAAAGTAAAAATATATTTAGATTTACAGGAATATAAAACAGCTCATGAAGTAGCTATCAAACTAGACTTAGCAATAGCTCCTGATACGGAAATACTTTTAGCTGTAGCAGAATTTATGATCGGTAAGTTTACAGAATCTGAAGCTAGATTAATAAAGCTTTCAAATGATAAATTCTTTCATGAAGAATATAAGACACAAGTTAAGCAGACTCACAGTGAGCTTTTTAATCTTCCTTCACTTCTTAAGCAGGCTTACTTTCTAAAAATGACAGAACCTACTGAAGAGAATGAACGTCAATTTTTTGGGCTAATTTGGGCAAGACCAGAAATTCACCAAAGCATAGAAAAATTAAATTCTGAAATTGATAAAACTCTAGTAAAAGAAAATGTCGCAGTAAAAATCAAGACAGATTCAGGAGAAACAGAATTTTTCATTCTAGAAACTAATAAAAAAATTCCATCAAGGAATAAAATCTATCATCCCGAGCATAGACTTTTTCAAGAACTCTTAGATAAGAAAATCGGTGATGAGATTGTTATAGATAGAAATCAGATACCAGAGAAGAAGGGTATTATTGAAGATATCTTGCTGAAATACTATGGAGCTGGAAATCACATTGAGATGAAAGACTTTAACAGAAAATATCCCGATAGACCAATTGGAATATTTGGTACATTACCAGATAATCCCAGTTTAGAAGATTTTGAGAATTTTCTAAAGACTGTGACAGAAAGGTTTAAGAGAGATTAAAATGAAAAAAGACTCTGAAAATTGGCTAAAAATAGCTCGCTATGATCTTAAAGTCGCCGACGATTGTTTTAAAGCTGCCAATTATTTAACCTGCTTAGAAAAATGCCATAACGCTCTAGAAAGGCTGCTTAAAGGTATTATCAGTGAAAACAGCTTAGAAACTAGAAAAATTCATGATTTATTAAGACTCGCTAGCGAAGCACTTTTAACAAATCTTCAGACAGAAGCTTTAGATCTTTTTCAAGAACTTAATTCTATTTACATGAGTACCTAGAATCTAACCTGAAGTTAAATTAAGAAAAAGAAGCTCATTGTATAAAGGTTTCAATAGCAAAAAGTAACCTAAAACAATGAGCAAATATAACCATATCACAGAAGCCCAAGCTCGTAAGCGTAGAAAAGGCTCAAAGACAAGAACAGT
>JAGWWP010000051.1 GCA_018970325.1 Cyanobacteria bacterium REEB446
CCATGCTAATGGCATAAAGTGAAGAGAGATGGAATTTCTTGCAGAAATTCCATCTCTCTTGATAAACTTCTCCCTGAAATCTAATTAACAATTTGCTTAAATTATTGAAAATTTAACTTCAGATCTGAATTCAGGTTAGCTTAAGCCTTTTTGAAATTGAATATTATTTGTCATACCGCAATCATACCTTACATAGGTAAGCGTAGCTAGCACTTAAGCTGTTTTTTGGCGGCTTCATGGCACTGTTGCTTAATTAAAACCTATGCGGCTGCACTTTCTTCCCTTCCTCGACTTTGCACTTGCAAGTTCGGTAGCAGTTCCATTTTCAAGAAAGTAAAAACTCATAAGCTGGAATAACTTCTATAGTATTTTTTTGGATTTTTTCCTGATCTTTAAGCTCGAAATTTATTATTAGGAGCTTTTTAATTTTAAATTTTTTATCTGCCTCTAATTCAGATTTAGCTTCTATTAATGATCTGATTTCTCTTTCCTTAGTCTCTAGATCTGAAATGTCATAGGAAACCTGCACTAGCAAAGCTGCTTCTGGAACAAAAAAATCTACTTCATAGTTAGATTTAGTTTTATAGTAAAAAACCTCTTGGTATTTTTTACGCAGATGTAAAAAAACTAGATTCTCTAATAGGACTCCCTGTTTTTCTTTAAATTTAAAGGTTATCTCGTGTACGAGACCTGTATCTATGGCGTAGATTTTTTTAGGGGCGATTTGCTGCCTTTTAATCGAAATATCGAAAATATTTATAGAAAAAATCAGCCAGGAGTTTTCTAAATATGAAATGTAATTAGTGACAGTCGTTACATTACCGATACCGAGCTGCTGTTTAATTTTAGAAAACTGTATGGGGCTAGTAATATCAGTGAAAACTCGAAGGGAAAGCTCACGCAGGGTTTTATCAGCTTCTATTCTGTAACGTGTAGCGATGTCTCTGTAGAGAATGTCTCGGTAGAGGCTTTTTAATACAGGTAACTCTGGATATCTTAAAGCCTCTGGAATAGAGCCTTTTAAAATATATTCTTTAAGCTTATTTTTTAATAAGGCTCGTGTCTTAGTGTCTAAAACATTTCGGTTCTCTTTTAGCATCTCTTTAATATCGATTTTTCGATAACGTAAAAACTCCTCGAAGCTAAAAGGAAAAAGCTCTAGCGGAAAATAACGCCCTGTAAGCCTAGTGCCAAGCTCTTTGCTCAGTAATGAAGCGTTAGATCCAGTAATATAAAGTTTAAAACCATTATCTATAAGCCTTCTGCAGAAAGTTTCCCACTTATCAATGTTTTGGATTTCATCAAAAAAGATTACTTTTCTTTCTGAAAATAGTTCGATTAAAATTTCTAGTAATGCGTTAAAGTCACTGGCTGTGAAGTCTGTGAATCTATCATCATCAAAATTAATATAGTAGTAAGCATTTTTCTCATAGTATTTATGGGCGATTTGATGTAGAAATGTGGATTTCCCAGCTCTTCTTAAGCCACTAATAACCACAGCTTGAGGAGCTTTTATATGTTTTTCTACTAATCTAAGTGCATCTTCTCTGATGACGTTTAATTCTGCTGAGCTGAATCTCTTCATCTGCAAGACTAATAATTCTTTGATATCGTTGACTTTGAAGACCATATTTATTCTATTGTTAATAGAGTGACTATGTTATTTACTCTATTAACAATAGAATTATACCTTTATTTAATCTATTGTAGATAGAGTAAAAGTATGATTATTTTTTTAGATTTTCTGACTTCTCGCTATATTCTAAAATGTCTCCAGGAGTGCATTTTAATTCTCTACATATGGCTTCTAAAGTAGAAAAGCGTATAGCTTTAGCTTTCCCCGTTTTTAGAAGTGAGAGATTAGGAAGAGTTATGCCTACTCGCTCAGATAGTTCGGAAAGTTTCATTTTCCTTTTTGCGAGCATAACATCTAGATTAACTATTATTGACATTCTTCTATACCGTTAGCTTATTCTCTTCATCTAGGTTTAAAGCTTTTTCCATAATTTTCGTGATGAGAAAAAAGAAAACTCCTACTGTAAGCACTTCTATTTCAAGCAGGAGACTAAAAGGTAAATCTGCAAGTTTGGGAATGATTTTCATCCAATATAAAAAATACGTAATCAGCGGTGTGGATAAAGTTTCTATAAGAGATATTAGAACTAAGCTCAAAGCAAAGCTTTGTAATAGCTTGAGATTTCTGAAAGAAAAGAAGTCATTAGCTTTAAAAGCTTCACAGAGATTATAAATTCGAGAAAGAGCATAGAGCCAGATAAAACTACTTAAAAAAGAAACCAATATAATAAAGCTTTTGCTAAATACAGATAATTTGTTAAAATTCATTGACCAAAGCTTGCCATCAATGAGAAGAGTGATGGGAAAATTTTCTTTTAAAACTATTATGGGAGAGGAAAGTGAGATTATTAGAGATATAAAAATGCAGATCTGTAAGAAAATTGCTAAATGTTTTAAGGATAATTTTTGTAGCATAAAATAAACTTTAGCTTAATTGATCTTTAACAATAAAAGATTAATTTAAATAAGTAAATATTTACTGTTTTGCATTAAATATTTTATGTTAATATTGCTTACGTGAAATATTTATCTTAGGATAAATTAAGGAGCCAAAAATGAAAATTATAAAAATCATAAAGAACTTACTGGTAATTTTTTCTTTAGCCTTAAGGGCTTTCTGTTAGTGCAGTTTCTAGTGAAGAACTTCAAACTCTCGCTGATAAAGCCGTATTGAAATATAAGCTGCCTGGTCTGGTACTGGGCGAGGTACAGGATGGTACTTTAGTAAATGTTGCTTCAGGGATCAGGGCTAATGGCAATCCTACTGAGGTCACTGTTGATGATCAGTTTCATATTGGTTCTTGTTTTAAAGCTATAACAGCGACTTTAGTCGCAAGATATGTAGAGAAAGGGAAAATAGGCTGGGATACCACTATCGAAGAGGTTTTTGGAGATAGCGTAGCTGAAATTAATTCAGATATTAAAGATGTTACAGTTGAAGAACTTTTAGCTCATAGAGGCGGTATTGATGATGCTAGCTTGAGAAAGAAGCTCTATGATCAAATCCCTGATGAGCTTGTTGGTAGTTCAAAAGAAATTAGAACACAGCTTTTACCACAGATTTTAGGGTCTAAGCAGACTGTGAAGCGCGGTGATTTTGTTTATTCAAATTTTGGCTATACAATAGTCGGCGCTATGCTTGAAAAGATTACGAGCAAAGATTTTGAAGACCTTATTCAAGAAGAGATTTTCACGCCTTTAGCTATGGATACTGCTATTTTTGGCTCTCCAGGTCTCGGTAAGCCTGTAAATGATTTTTCTTTTCCAAGAAAGCATAATAAATTTGGTAAGCCATTATTACCAAGTCAGCCACTAAAACAGATTAAAGGCTTTGCGATACTTTCTCCAGCAGGTGGTTTTACGAGTATGGCTATGCTGGATTGGTCTAAATTTATTCAGGCTAATTTTACTGGTAAAAATGCATCTGGTGCTAATTATCTATCTCAGGATTCTATCACTAAGCTACATTCAGCCTATGGTGAAGTTATACAGAGTAGTGCTTTGGGTTCTTCCTTCTATGGCTATGGTTGGGAAATTTTAAAATTAACTAATGGTGAAACAGCCTTTACTCACAGCGGCTCAGATGGTTTTTGGTTATCGGAGGTTTTTAGAAGAGATAGTGATGGACATACTTTTCTGGCGCTGACTAATATTGCTAATAAAAAGGCTTCTAGGGCTTTTGCTTTTATTGCTAAGAATCTAGATTTGTTTAAGGATTGATGAGTAAATGCAGAAAATGGACTTAGTACTAGTTCTCATTTACTGAGTAATCTGTGAGATAAATTCTTTTAAACTAATGAATTTTACTTTCAGGTTAGTATAGTTTTTTGTATATGATTCTTGGATATCATTTGCGATAAGAAAATTCTCTCCTTCTGGATGTAGTTCACGAAAAGCTTGTATATTATCTGGGTTGAAATTTTTAGCTTGCCATTTAGTTTCTATAGCTGTAACAGTCTGTGAGCGTTTTTTCTTGATTATAAAGTCGACTTCTTGCTTTTTTTTGTTTCGCCAATATAGTATGTCTGCATTGTTTTGGAGCTGAGCTTTTAGTTCATTTAAAACGAAGTGTTCCCAGAGTATACCTAAATCCTCATTCCTGAGTGATGACCAGCCTTTTAAATAACAAGCAAGTCCAGTATCAAAAGCATAAACCTTAGGTGCTGAAACAATTTCAGAGTTTTTTCGTTTATGATAAGGACGAAGAACATCTATAACAAAAGTTTCTTCTAGTACGTGTAAAAAATTACTGATAGTCGGACTACTAACTTTACAGTCAGTGGCAAATTTACTAGCTTCAAAAATTCCGCCACTCTGTGTAAAGAGTAATTCCATAAATTTCTGAAAAGCAAATTTACTACGTAGTTCATAAAGTTCTTGAATATCTTTAGACCAGTAAGAATCAATCCATTCCTCAAAGGTATATTCAGGCAATTCGTCACTGAGATAATTCTCGGGCATGCCACCGTAGAGAAAACGTTTTTCTAAAAGTGTATGTGTTTTGGTGCTTTTTTTAAGATTCTTATTATGAGCGAAAGCATGAAGATCAGCTTCTATTAATGGTCTTAGCTCTATGACGATTTTTCGTCCACTTAAAGTATCTTTAAATTTTTTACTAGCGGCTAGAGTAGATGAGCCTGTAGCTATCACCTTAACCTTAGGATAATGATCAGCAGCTATTTTCAGGACTTCAGAAGGATTTTCTAAACGATGAATTTCATCTAGGATTATGATTTGATTTTCCTTTTCTTCCCAAAACTTTTCTACATCGCTTTCAATAAGATCACGGTTTCTTTTTAACTCACAGTCATAATACAGAAGAGAGCGATGCTCAACTCCATTTTCTGTGTTTTTATGATCTTCAGATAATGACTTTACTAAGGTGGTTTTACCTATACGCCTTACACCGACTAGCCAGATGATAGATCTAAGTCTCCAAGCTTCTTGTATTTTTGTGATCCAGAATTCTCTAGGAAACATAGGTTTATCTTTTATCTGGTGGATAAGCTAAATTAGATATTCCACAACTTAGAACTATTCTAAAGTATATTTTAGTTTAGTTCTACTATTTTAAAGTATACTTTCGTTTGGTTTTTTAAAGCTTATGAGAGCCTATACATTAAATAAGCATTTATGCTTCATTGTTTTTTGTTTTATCTAATTTCAACTGCTGAGCAGGTAAATAGGGTACATAATCTGTTATTTTTACAATCTCATACTTGGGATTTAAATAATCTGTTTTACCTTCTTTAATATCAAAGATCTGCCTGATTCTGACTTTAAGTCTATCGTTGTGATGAAGTTTTTTAAATCCTTCTTCTAAGTCATTTAAAAAATCTAAATCTAGAATTTTAGCTTCTATAGGAATATTTCCCATTGCATAGAATTTTCTATTTGTTTTAGCACCTTTATAAGAACCGCTATGTGGTCTTAAATACATTTCTTGCTCTAAAATATCTTTCTCAAAATCAATCATTGTATTTTTTGATTGAGATAAAATCAAAGCTTCATTTTGACCAAGAGTTATTTGAGTTTTGACTTGTTGTTCTTTTAAGAAAGTTGAAATTCGGTTAATATTCTCTGATAATAAAGGTCTAATAACTTTTTGTATAGAATCATGAATATGACTGTCATCATGCAAAATAGCAACTTGTGATGATACTTTAATTTTTTCACCATTTTCATTTTCATATTCGTATTCAAGGGTATTTTCAATTTGTGTTCGTGCCTTTGGTTTTTTACCATTGAGCCAAAGGATTAAGCCGATTAGTCCACTGCCAATGATCTCAATATTATCTTTGATAATGCCAACCCACTCGAGTTCTTGCTTTAAGGTTTCAAAATCAATATTAGTAAAAGAATCATATAATTCGGTTGCTATATTAGATGCGTACATCGCTAAATCAACAACAAAGGAACCCTTCTGAAAAGCTCTGACGTTTACATCTATTTTCTTATGATTAGGATTGAGTAATTCATGGGTTCTTTGAATCAATTCACCTAAAGATAAAAGCGAAGGAGCTAAATCTTTTACATCAACACCAAAGGCATCAATACTGTCACCTTCTAGTTTTAAAATAAAATTTAAATCAACCTTGTGACCCATAAAGTTAATGTTCCCATGAGTTGGAGTATTCAACAACTTAATTTAGGTATTTTACTACACCCCAGCAAGAAACAGCTCAGGCGAAGTAATCCTACCCTTAATCGCTGTCGCAGCGACTATCGCAGGGCTAGCTAAATGTGTTCTCGCTCCAGCTCCCATGCGTCCTGGGAAATTACGGTTAGTACTAGAGATACATCTTTCCTGTGGCGCGACTACGCCCATGCTCATTCCGAGACAAGGTCCGCAGCTAGCATGAGTCCAGAGTGCTCCAGCGTCTTGAAATATTTCATGTAATCCTTCACGTTCCGCTTGGCGTTTAACTTCTTGAGAACCTGGAGTAATAATAGTCGGGATAGAAACTTTCTGACCTTTTAAAATGCTCGCTGCGATTCTAAGATCGGAAATTCTAGCGTTAGTGCAGCTACCGATAAAGGCTTGGTCTATGTCTAGATCAGCTAATTTATCTCCAGCTTTAAGTCCCATATATTCTAGAGCCTTAGGATCTGCATCAGCAGGCACTATGCCATCGAAACTGCTAGATTCACCAGGGTTAATTCCCCAAGTAACTGTAGGTTTTAGTGCAGAAACATCTATTTCTACAACTTCATCATAAGTAGCACCTGCATCTGGAGTGAACTTAGACCATTTAGCTTTTAGTGCTTCGAATTCAGCAGAATCTTTAGTGATCTGTTCTTTACCTCTTAAATACTCGAAAGTCACTTCATCAGCAGCTATCATGCCACTAGTAGCACCAGCTTCTATAGCCATATTACAGATAGTCATGCGTTCTTCCATGTCTAGATCAGCGATAGCATCACCAGTGTATTCTAGAACGAAGCCAGTACCACCTTTAAAAGTGATTTTATTAATAATAGCTAGAATAATATCCTTAGCATAAACTCCTTGACGGCGTTTTCCAGTAAGGTTAATCTGCATAACTTTAGGTTTTTTCAGTAATAGGCACTGAGAGAGCATAGCTCCAGCATTAGCAGTAGTACCGATTCCTAGAGCGAAACAGGCGAAGGCTCCATTAGTACAGGTATGGCTATCGCCACAACAAAGCGTCATCCCTGGCTGAACATAACCTCTTTCTGGGGCAACTACGTGACAGATACCATTTTCACCGATATCGAAGTGTCTAATACCGTGTTTTTTAGCCCATTTTCTAAGCACACTTGCTTGAATGGCTGTAGCTGTATCTTTTGCTGGAGCGACATGGTCATTAATCGCTAAAATACGATTAGCATCAAAAATTCTGCCTGCAAACTCTTCATCGATTTGAATCGCACCCTGTGGTGTAGTGATCTCGTGAGCCACTATTCTATCCATGAATATCAGGTAATTATCTCCAGGAAGTGCTTCCACTACGTGTGCATCCCAGACTTTATCGAAGAGAGTATTAGGCATATTAATAAGCTATTTTAGCAAGTTTGAGGGGAAATGACCTTGTGATTTTTTAGTGAATGAAATGACTAATTTACATTGAATTGCAAAAAAGTCGCGACCAATTTGCAATAGCTTGAGAAAAAGTCGAAATCTGGGTAGAATTATTTAATAAATGAAACGCTTTCAGTTAGATCCTATTAAAAAAGACTTGGAGAAAAAAATGGTATTTTTAGTAGGTCCAAGACAGTCTGGTAAAACATGGCTAGCCAAGAAAATTGCTAAAGCCTATAGCAATTCGCTTTATTTAAATTATGATTCTTTAGAAGATAAGGAAATAATTGATAAGCAAATCTGGGACAGGGATTTAGATTTGATTATTTTTGATGAGCTGCATAAAAAACCAGAATGGAAAAATTTTATTAAAGGTGTTTTCGATACTAAAGAAAGTGGAACACGCATATTAGTCACTGGTAGTGCAAGGTTAGAGGTCTTCGATAAGTTAGGTGACTCACTCGCTGGTAGATATTTTAGGCATAGGTTAATGCCTTTTTCCTTAGCGGAGTTTAGGCAGATAAATGAGACAGTCTCCCTAGGTCACTTAATGCTTAGAAGTGGTTTCCCTGAACCGTTTCTAGCCGATGATGATTTAGAAGCAAGCAGGTGGAGGCAGCAATATGTTAATGGTTTACTTACTACTGATGTATTTGATTTAGAGCCGATTCAGAATATTAAAGCCATGAGGCTGCTTTTTGATATGTTAAGGCTGCGAGTTGGCTCTAGTATTTCATTTAATTCACTTGCAGAAGATTTAAAAATTTCATCGAATACAGTTAAAAAGTATATTGAGATATTAGAAGCTTTATTCATTATTTTCAGGGTGACGCCTTATTCTAAAAACATTGCAAGAAGTATTTTAAAAGAACCAAAGATTTATTTTTTTGACACCGCTCTGGTAAGTCACAGTGAGGGAGGAGCTTTTGAAAATCTTGTGGCTTTGAGTTTACTTAAAAGTATTTATGCTGAGAATGATTATCTTGCAGAAGAAAAAGAATTACATTATCTTAGGACGAAAGATGGGCTCGAAGTCGATTTCGCGGTGGCTAATAAAGGTGAGCCAGAGTATATTCTAGAAGCGAAATTAAGTGATAAAAATATTTCTAAAAGCCTTTTAAATTTTAAAGAACATTATGGCTATAAGGCTTTTCAGATCGTGAAAAATATGGGTAAATCTAGAATCGAGTCTGAAGTTAAGATCTGTGTCGCGAAAGAGTTTTTAGAGGGGTTGTATTTATAATGGTTTTTATTAGGTATTTAATTTAGTAAAATAATCCATAAAATTTCCAGTATGAATCAGCTTTAATTCTTGAAATTCTGGATAATGTTTAAGCCACTGCGGCGGGATCTTCGTGCTTTTTTTGGCATTAAACTTAGCTTCATAGAGTTCTAGTAGACCATCTGCCTCTAGAATAAAATCTATTTCCTGCTGTTCATGGGTGCGCCAAAAATAGATAGTTTTAAAATTTCTGTCGTATTCGATTCGCTTATAGAGTTCCAGAAAAACGAAATTCTCCCATAATGCTCCTTTATCATTCCGCAGCTCTATATCTTGAAATTGGTTTATTAAAGCATTTCTAATACCTAGATCTAAGAAATATATTTTTTTAGATTTTTTGATTTCATTTCTCTGATTACTGTTGAAGGCTGGAACCATTTTTATAACAAAGGATTTTTCTAATATATCTAGGTAATGAGTAACAGTTTTATTATCGACTTGTAAGTTGCTCGCAAGCTCATTAACATTCACTTCTGAGCTGATTTGATAAGCCAGTAATTTCGTTAATTTATAAAGTACATCAGCTTTTTTTAGATTTAAAAAACTCAGAATGTCTTTAAATAAATAGCTATTAGCTATCTCAAGGATCAGTTCTCTCTTCTCATGCTTATTTTCAGTGGTAATGATTTCTGGATATGAGCCATAGAGTAATAATTCTTCTAGTTTATGTTTAACATCATATTTCCCATAATGAAGGGAAAGCTCTTTAATACTAAGAGGTAAGAGGCACTGAGTTTTTTTCCTACCAGTTAGTGGTTCACTGAGCTGATTTGCTAATTCAAATGAAGATGAACCTGTTAATATTATTGTTAATTTTGGGTTTCTATCTAAAATTAATTTAATTCCTCTGCCGAGATTCTCTAGAATTTGAGCTTCATCTATAATGAGAATTTCTAAATTTTCTACAAACTCGTCTAAGTCAGCTATTGAAAGGTCTTTAAATAAAATCTGTAGCTGAATATCTTCTCCAGTATGCTGTCTAAATTTAGATTTATTATCAAGAAGAAAGTTTTTAACTAAAGTAGTTTTTCCAACCTGCCTTGCACCATAAATTAGTAAGGCTTTGCCTTTTTTCAGAAGCTTATCAATTTGTACTTCTCTTTTTATATCCATGGTTTTAAAATACTTTCTTGAATAGTAATATTTTACCCAGTTTTTGAGTGTTTTGGAGTTCTAGTCTAAAAAATTGATAGAATTTTTGGAATTCGGGGCTGGAATGCTGATAAATTACGAATCATTATGATTTATTTTTTGAAATAAAATCTAGTAGTTTTTCCCAGTCTATTAGGTTGTTAGTGCAAAAACTTGCTGAGAAGTCATCTGTAAAACCATTGACTTTTTGTGTATATAAAACATCTAGTTTATCTGAATTCTGTTTAGCTCGCAGTTCCATCGGTTTGATAATTTTCTTATATAAATTCACGTCTCCTGAAATAAGCTCCCAGAAAGCTTGTCCACAAATTTTTTCATAATGCACGTAGGGATCTGGATTATTACTTAAAGGTCTATTTTCCTTGCCATATATACAACCATTGATAGCTCTTATTGATTTCTGGATGCCCTCTTCTTGAAGAATGATTCTTGCTTTTTTAAAATTCTCCTGCATTTTTTTAATTTGATCTGCATTCCCCCAAGATGGTCCGGATTTGATTCCAACAATGAACAGGCTAAGATCTGTTTCAAAAATGAGATCAATTTGTGATGAGAGATAAGAATCTAGCATGGATTCAATCAGTTCACTGACGATAGTTGCATTTTTAGCTTTATATAAATAAGGATTTTTTTTTGAAAGAAATTTTTTTAACTGTAGGTTTTGTAGTTTTTTAAATTTTTCTTCGTAAAATGGCTCAATGACATGATCTTGGATAAATACTTCGACTTTGTTGTAATCTAAAACAGGCATAATTGTTTATTACTATCATTTAACTGGGATAGTGATTCTACACAAATATTAAAGTATTTTTTTTCAAGCTCAAAACCAATTGAGTTACGCTTCA
The DNA here is from genome assembly GCA_018970325.1 of Cyanobacteria bacterium REEB446. Lineage (GTDB taxonomy): Bacteria > Cyanobacteriota > Vampirovibrionia > LMEP-6097 > LMEP-6097 > LMEP-6097. The sequence continues at coordinate 10,898 of JAGWWP010000051.1, forward strand.
TTGAGCTTGCAACAAGACAAGTAGTTCCAGATCCTAAGAATGGGTCTAGTACAGTATCTCCTTTTTCTGTAAAAAGCTTAATGAACCATTCGGGGAGGCTTTTAGGGAAAGCAGCACTGTGTGATTTGTTGCTGCATTCTGTTGCAAGATGGAGTACATTTGTTGGATAAGCTTTATCTCGCCCTACCCAATTGGAAATATTTTTACCAAACCCACTACCAACCTTAGAAGGATCTCGAATTTTATCGGTTTCACTTAAATTTTTTAAGCGATTTTGAGCCCAGTCCCCAACAGGCACCATGACTTCTTCTTGATACATGTTAAATTTACGTTCTTTATTGAATTGTAAGAGACGCTCCCATGAGTCACGGAAACGATTTGGCCACTTACCTGGATAACAATTTTTTTTATGCCACATAAATTCTTCGGTCCATAGCCAACCTTGTTTTTTCATCTCAAGGATTAATTCAAGAACGTAAGTATGCCTTTCTCCATTAGCAACTTTTTCCTTGATGTTAAGAATAAAAGTACCAGTAGGTTTTAAGACTCTAAATAATTCGGATGTTATTGGCAAGAACCATTCGACATAATGATCTGGCTTTATTGCCGTTTTTTTACAGTCTGAATCACAGAGAGGATCGTAAAGAATCTACGTGCAGAAGTCTTGTTTCTAAAACAATTTGAGATTTTCTTATGAATTTTAGCTAAGCGAATGGCTTGTTCTGAGCCTTTCAGCATCTTTATCTTTAAACTTAAAATCTAAAAACGAATCAAGAAGCCATTTTGCTCGGTTTTGTATTTTTCCCCAAATATCCTCTGGGATTGAAGATCGTTTTTTCTTTACTCGAATCAAGCTTCGAAACAAGCCTTGAAGCTGATATGCCCATAAATTTCGTTTCATGTCTATTAATGCTTGTAATCTCCGCATTATATATGGAAGACACTGTTGATGCTGCATTGCATGGGTTTGATTCTGTCCTGCATATCCATCATGGAGCGAAATCCCTTCAAAGTCTTCTCCGAAATTATCCTGAATCACCTTGTAGCTGCGACTTTTATCGTTTATGTAAAATGAAAAATAATTATTCTGCCAAACCCATAAATAATGATTTTCAGAACCTATTCTGATGCCTGTTTCATCACTGCCAACCCAATCAGAAGTTTTCAGTCCGTGTTTAATTTCATCAGCATGCACAGAATCCTTTGCAGAAGGTCTTTCTAGAATATTATCAAGTGTTCCCTCCGAAACCTTGATGCAGAGGATATCCGAGAGGATATCTGTGACTCGCTTGAAAAGTATATATTGACAGGCATTGAGATACGTTGCTATTGCTGTAATATTTTTCCCGAACTGCACATGTGATTTAATATCTTCTGGATAATGCCCTGTATTTGTACATCCACAAGAGCATCTTTTCTCAATCGTTTGAAATTCGGTTACAATTGGTTTCATTTCAGGAATATCTATTTCCTGTCTTGTATTTTTAATTTCCCCTGCAATGTTTTCAAGTGAAGTGCCACATCTAGAACAGCTTTCAGGCTTGCATTTGATAATCTTGTCAGGGTTTTCCGTCCTTGTTCTTGTAATTCCCTTTCTGTGAGACCGTTTTTGCTTTGGGAGCTAAAACTCTTTATGGATGGCTTATATAACCATATCACAGAAGCAATGCGTCAAAAGATAGAGGCGATGTTAATTTTCAGCAGAACGCAGAAGCCCAAGCTCGTAAGCGTAGAAAAGGGTCAAAGACAAGAACAGTTCTTACGGGTAAGGTATTAGAGTATATAGAGACTAAACTGAAAGAATACTGGAGTCCAGATCAGATTTCAAATGCAGGAAAGCTAGAACTAAGTCCAGTAGAAGTCTCAGTAGAAAGTATCTATG
>JAGWWP010000052.1 GCA_018970325.1 Cyanobacteria bacterium REEB446
TTGATTTGAAATCAGGGAAATGCTTCGCTGTCAGTGATTTAGCCTTGACTTGTAGGAGAAATTAATGGGGGCAGTTTAATTTAGTATAATTGTTTCTATGTCCAAGCTTACAATGCTTACTGCCTACGACTTTAATACAGCAAGGGCGCTTGAGGAGTCTGGTCTAGATTATATTCTCGTTGGGGACAGCTTAGCTAATGTCTTTCTTGGTTATAAAACTACGCAAGAAGTTAGCTTAGATGAAATGTTAATGTGTACACATGCCGTGAAGAGAGGTGCGCCAAATACCAAAATAATAGGTGACTTACCTTACGTTTCAGTATCTAAAGGAGTTAATGAAGCTTATGAAGATTCTTTAAAATTTTTCGAAGCTGGTGTTTATGCTCTAAAAATAGAAAACGCTGAACCAGAGAGTTTAAAGCTTATTTCTAAGCTAGTAAATGCTGGCTACAAGATTCTAGGACACATAGGTTATACACCACAGAGCCTAGAGAAGTTTTCGACACAGAATAAACTAATAACAGATGCAGAGCTTTTACTGAGTGAGGCTAAAGCTTTAGAGAAGAGCGGGGTTATAGGATTAGTCCTAGAGATGGTTCCAGAGGCTATCGCGAAATTAATCACAAATACCATTAAACCTTTTACTATAGGTATAGGTGCAGGCTCTTATACCACAGGCCAAGTCTTAGTCACAGACGATCTTCTAGGTAGATTTAATTTATTTAAACCGAAATTCGCTAAAAGATATGCTCATCAGTATGAGGATATGCTGAATGCTTTTAAAAGCTATGTCTCGGAGGTTCAGTCTACTCAATTTCCAGCCTTGGAGCAGGTTTTGGCTTAAAGCACGTGCCGCGGAACTCCAATTTCTGCGTTTTGGTCCTCCTTAGCCTTGAACTTATTCGTTCGGCTACGTGCCCTTAATACAAAACGACCCTTTCGCTTGCTAATAGCTCATAAGTATTCATGCCTCTAAGCTCAAGATTATAAATAGCTTTAGAAAAATCTACACAGTAAAGTAGATTAAGATTCCCTGTCTGTGGCAGCTCTGCGAGCTGCCCGCTTTTAAAGCTATCGCCATCAGGAAAGTATTCCTTATTCATACTGTCGACTAGTCTAAAAGATAGAAAGCGAATAGCTTCTGTACTTTTGTTTTCATAATCAAGATTAATTTTCAGACATTTTTGATTAAAATTAGAGCCAGATTTTTTAATCTTATTAATTTTAAGTAAGGCTTTTTTTGCTAACTGATTCTTGGACTCTGCTGTTGAGGGTTTTGTTAAATTTTCTGTATCTTTCTGAGCCTTGCTGTTGATCAAGCTTTGGGAGTCGAGTTCACTTAAAAGCCAGTCATTATTTGGCTTTAACCTAAGCTCAGAACCTGGTTCTAGATTGAAATTTTTACCTTTGCTAGTTATACCATAAGCAAGACCAATTGCAGCTCCAGTAGCAGCAGTACCACCTGCAATATAGGGATTACTAAAAGCTAAAACTCCAGCTATTTGATAGCTAAGTAAAGGAGCTATTAAAGCTCCTCCCAGTGTATAGCCTATGGCTTTTCCCACTTTACTTGCTTTATTAGAAAAGCTTTCACGCAGCTCCATATTATCTGCATTTAAAACCCCTTTTGGGATTGATATAGATTGAGGCTTACTTGAAGTGCCGACTTCTATCTTATAAAACTCTAACTCTATAAACCCGTCTCTATTAAAGGATTTAGCGAGTTCGCTGTTTTTAACCTTTGCGTAAAATTTACTTCCTTTGGGTAATAGAATTTTCAGAGAATCACTGGATAATTCTTCTTTCATATTGTTAGTGCTTAACTGACCCTTGGCATTTGAGTTTTCGGATAATTGAATATCATAAATATTCTCCAGAACCACTTCAGCATTAATATTTAAAGGTGCAAGCTTTCCCTCTATATCCTTATTAATCATGCCAAAATCAGTTGGGATTTGAGTTACTCTTAAAGAAATTTCTTGGTCATATTCTAATTTATATTCTATATGAGCTTTTAAAGATCGTTCTTGATTTAGATTCCGAGACGGCTTGCAATCTTCTAAAGACCGCTGCAAAACTCCAATTTCTGCGTTTCCGTTGTGCTGTATTTTAGATCTTGCTACTGAAGCAGGCGATGGATTAATCAACAGTAGCATTAATAAGGCTGAGATTAATTTAGTTTTGAGTTTAAAGACTCGCATACTGTGCTTGATTGAAATTTAATCGCTTTTCTACAGTATATATCTTTTTATCTTGGGATTCATAATAGGTACGCATTAACATATCAGCAAGCAAGCCCATCATCGCGATCTGCACAGAGACAGTAAAAAACATAGCAGCGATCACTGGCAGAGGCGTAGAATCCAAGTCTATACCTTCACTGAATTTTAAAATCAAAGCCCAGATGCTGCTTCCAAAGAAAAGTAACATGCTCGCTACTGAAATTCCACCGAAAACATAAATAGGTCTAGTAGCGTAATTCGTCAAAAATTTAATTACAATTAAATCCAAAATAACTTTAACAGTACGATTTATTCCATATTTAGACTTACCGAAGCGTCTTGCATGGTGCTTCACTGGCATTTCTGTAACCTTAGCTCCATACCAGCTCGCACAGACAGGGATAAAGCGATGTAATTCACCATAAAGCTTTACATACTGTAATACATCGGCTTTATAGGCTTTTAAGCTACAGCCATAATCATGTAATTTAACTCCAGAAATCCAAGAAATAATACTATTAGCTATTACTGATGGTAACTTACGATTAATAAAAGTATCTTTCCTGTTTTTTCTCCAGCCACTGACTACATCATAGCCTTCGTCTATTTTATTAATTAGTTCGGGAATATCACTAGGATCATTCTGTAAATCTGAATCTAAAGGAATTAAAATTTCACCAGAGGAATTTTCTATCCCAGCTTGCATTGCGGCGGTTTGACCATAATTGCGTCTCAGTTTAATAACTTTTACGTAATCTTTACCTTGAGATATTTTTTCTAATATCTCATAACTAGCATCTTTACTGCCATCATCGACATAAATGATTTCATAGCTAATTTTTCCATTTAAAGATTTTTCTATTTCTGCTTGCAGTAATTCTAAATTCTCTTCCTCGTTATAAACAGGAATTATAAGAGAAGCCTTATATTTATAAATATTCGCTTTATCTGCATTAAGATTCATCTTATTGATTATACTAAACAGTCCCTAGGGAGCTGCTCGCAATCTTAAAGAATTTCTGTGTCCCCTTAGGGGCGTGTAGCCGAACGAACAAGTTCAAGGCTGAGGAGGACGAATGACCGCAGTGTACGGGTAATTTCCAGCGATGCCGAGCATGCGACATTGATGTCATATGCGAGCAAGCGGAAATACAAGCTTGATTTATCAAGCTTACATGAGGATCATGAGGACGACGAAAACGCAGAAATTGGAGTTTGGCAATAGTATCATGTGGCAGCTTCTTGATATTGCATATGTTATCCCCGCTAGTGTATTTCTAGCTTCTTGGCTCGCTGATTTTTTAAAAGCTCAGTATTCGATTGAATGTAAAGTTCTTGCGATAGTTTCAGGGGCTTTCTTTGGTATATTTCTTACTGTTTTTAAAATTAAGAATTTTGTAGATGTCGAAAATGCAAAAATGAAAGCTAAAGCTGGCTCAGAAATCTCTTCATAAACGCAGAAATTGGGGTTCTGAAATGCTGGGACTGCTCGCAAGCGTACAAGGCTGAGGAGGACGAATGACCGCAGTGTATCTGGAGTAATTTCTGGCGATGCCGAGGATGCGAGCCATATAAGTGGCTCATATCCGAGCAAGCAGAAATACAAGCTTGATTCATCAAGCTTACATGAGGGTCACGAGGACGACGAAAACGCAGAAATTGAAGTTTGCGAGCAGTCCCAATATGCTAAAATCCGATTCTATATGAGTACTACTATTAATGCTACTGAGGGAAGGGTTATACAGGTTATAGGGCCTGTTATTGATGTGGAATTTCCAAGCGGTCATCTGCCTGAAATTTATAACGCTCTTAAAATCGAAGGAACTAATGCTCAGGGTGAGCAAATTAACGTAACGGTAGAAGTTCAGTTATTACTTGGTGATCACCGTGTTAGAACTATCTCTATGAACGCCACTGAGGGTTTATCAAGAGGTATGAAAGTTATAGATACTGGTATGCCGATCAGAGTACCTGTTGGAGCTTGTACTCTAGGAAGAATTTTTAATGTTTTGGGTGAGCCCGTAGATGAAAGTGGTGAAGTTGATGCTAAAGGGTTTTTATCTATTCACAGGCAGCCACCAGCTTTATCAGAGCAAGCTACTAAAGTTGAAATATTTGAAACTGGTATTAAAGTTATCGATCTTTTAGAGCCTTATGTTAAAGGTGGAAAAATCGGTCTATTCGGTGGTGCTGGTGTCGGTAAGACAGTTTTAATAATGGAACTTATTAATAACGTAGCTAAGGCTCACGATGGTATTTCCGTATTCTCTGGTGTAGGAGAGAGAACTCGTGAAGGTAATGATCTTTATCATGAGATGAAGGATTCAGGAGTACTTGAAAAAGTAGCTTTAGTTTATGGTCAAATGAATGAGCCTCCAGGAGCGAGAATGAGAGTAGCTCTTACTGGCCTTACTATGGCAGAATATTTTAGAGATAAAGAACAGAAAGATACCCTTCTCTTTGTTGATAATATTTTTAGATTTACTCAGGCAGGTTCTGAAGTATCAGCACTTTTAGGTAGAATGCCTTCAGCAGTAGGTTATCAGCCGACATTGGCTAATGAAATGGGACAACTTCAAGAGAGAATTACTTCTACTGAAAATGGTTCTATCACATCAGTTCAAGCAGTATATGTTCCAGCAGATGACCTTACAGATCCAGCTCCAGCGACGACTTTCTCTCACTTAGATGCGACTACCGTTCTTAACAGATCTATCGCAGAGTTAGGTATTTATCCAGCTGTAGATCCGCTTGATTCTACTTCAACTGCTCTTAAGGAGTCTATTGTAGGTCTAGAACATTATCAAGTTGCTAGAGGTGTTCAAGCCATACTTCAGAGATATAAAGAGCTTCAAGACATTATCGCTATTCTTGGTATGGATGAGCTTTCTGAAGAAGATAGAATGACTGTAACTAGAGCAAGAAAAGTACAGAAGTTCCTTTCCCAGCCTTTCTTCGTAGCTGAAGTATTTACTGGCATGTCTGGTAAGTATGTTAAATTAGAGGATACTATCAGAAGCTTTAAAGAAATTCTTGAAGGTAAGCACGATGAGCTTCCAGAACAAGCTTTCTACATGGTAGGTTCTATAGAAGAGGCTATTGAAAAAGCTAAAACTATCTCTTAGGACTGCTCGCAAACTTCAATTTCTGCGTTTTCGTCGTCCTTATGATCTGCGTTTTACCCACCATACTCACTTGACGATTCTTGTCTGAATTTAGGTGGCAGATTAAATACTTTATCTCTGTAAGCTAAAGAAATCTGATCTACTACGTCTCTTACGGAGAGCATGTATCTCGCTTCCCCATTCTTCTTTATAGGTATATGTCTATAAGAGCCATCTGACATATGATTTAAAGCGAAAGCTATAGGATCTCCTTCTGAAAGCATTTGTGGATTACGTGTCATGTAATCTTTAATCACAGCTTTAGTAATATCTATTTTTTTAGATACTACTCTTCTGAGTATGTCTCGCTCAGTAAAAATACCGACTACTTGTCCCTCGCTATCAGTAACACCGACGCAGCCTTTATTATTATCCGCCATATAGGTGATAGCCGTCTCTAGCAAAGATGTTTCAGGAACAGTATGAATATAGTCTAAATTTAAAACTTTTATCGGGTCATTAATATCAATAGCAGCAGAAATATTAGACGAAACAATCTGCCTAGAATTTTCATCTAACATCATTAATTCTTCTTCTATATAATCTGAGACCATATATAAATCTTACCCAATTCTCTCAACTTCATTAAGAAATTACTAAGAAATTAAGGTGTTTGTAAAATAGCTTAAAAGAAATTAATGTGGAATAATGCTTTTATGACAAGTGAAGCGTATATCGTAGATCTAGTAAGAACACCCATGGGCAGAGGGAAGGCTGGCTCTTCGCTATCAGGCGTACATCCCGTCGACTTAGGTGCAGCACCAGTTAAAGCTTTAATAGAGCGTAATAAACTAGACCCTAAATTTATAGATGATCTTATTTATGGCTGTGTAACTCCTATAGCAGAGCAAAGCATGAACATAGCTAGACTGATAGCTTTACTTGCTTTATCAGAGAATGTTCCAGGTATTCAAATAAATAGAATGTGTAGTTCTGGTTTGCAGGCAGTAGATTTTGCGGCACAGGGAATAAAAGCTAATGATTACCAGCTAGTTATAGCAGGTGGTGTGGAACACATGGGCAGAGTGCCGATGGGGATGGATTCACTGCCACTGCCGAGTTCCGCGAATCAAGGTTCTAGTTTATCTGATTCTTACTTAGCAAAATATCCTGTAAAAAGTATGGGGCAGTCAGCAGAACTTATCGCTGAAAAATGGGGATTCAGTCGTACAGACTTAGATACTTTTAGTGCTGAATCTCATAAAAAAGCTTTTAATGCTGCTTCTAGTGGTTATTTCGATAATGAAATAATAGGAGTTGAGACTAAAGATTTTGGAGTGGTTTTTAAAGATGAGGGCATTCGCCCTGAAATAGATTTAGCTAAAATGGCGACTCTGCCTACTCCTTTTAAAGATGGTGGAGTAATTAGCCCAGCTAACGCAAGTCAAATCACGGATGGTGCATCAGCAATGCTTTTGGCTAGTGAATCTGCTTTAAAGAAATATAATTTAAAGCCCCGTGCTCGTATTTTAAAAACTTATGTCTGTGGCAGTGATCCAGTGATGCAGCTTACAGGTCCGATTCCTGCTGTAAGAGAGCTTTTTAAAAGAACAGGCTTGACTATGGCTGATATAGATTTAGTAGAAGTTAATGAGGCATTTGCTTCTGTGGTTTTAGCCTGTGTTAAAGAATTAGAAATACCTTTAGAGAAACTGAATGTAAATGGTGGTGCGATAGCCTTAGGTCATCCTTTGGGCTGCTCTGGTGCAAGAATATTAACGACACTGGTAAATGAACTCGAAAGACGTAAACTGAAAAGAGGTTTAATCACTATGTGTGTGGGCTTTGGGCAGGGGATAGCGACTATCGTGGAATTAGTTTAGGGAAAAGCTTTTCTTTTTATCTATACGCTCAAGAGTTTTTTATACCATATTTAAGTTGTAGTTAAATATGGTATAGTATTTGAGTGTATATAAAAAGGCTTCTAACTCCTTTCATTAAGCAATTGCTGGACCAGTTCCCAGCGGTTTTGCTATCTGGAGCTAGACAGAGTGGCAAGTCTACACTTTTAAAAAAAAACTTCCCAAATTACACCTATGTAACTTTAGATGACTTGCAAGCTAGGGATACAGCCACAAGAGACCCGAAAGCATTTTTAAATTTCTATAAACCGCCTCTCATTGTTGATGAGATACAGAACGCTCCTGATCTACTTTCCTACATAAAGATTGAAATCGATAATAACAGAAAAAGGAAAGGGCAATATATTTTAACTGGTTCTCAGCAATTTACTTTAGTTGCAGATATTCATGAAAGTCTTGCTGGTAGGTTAGGTATGGCGACTCTTACACCAATAGCAATAGAAGAACTTCGCAGAAAAAAAATCTCAACATGGATAGATTATTCTTTACGTGGATTATATCCAGAATTAGTCGCTGATGCAAAATTAGAATCGAAGCTTTGGTATTCAGCATATATCGAATCCCTGCTCAATAAAGATATACGTGATAATCTAAAAAAAGAGCACCTCGGTACTTATGATCGTTTTATTAAATTACTCGCAGCTAGATGCTCTCAAGAATTGAAATATCAAGAATTCGCAAAAGAGCTTGGGGTTAGTAACCTCACAATTCAGTCTTGGATTAGTTTACTTGAACGTAGCCAAATTATTTTTTTATTACAGCCCTATTACAAAAATTTAGGAAAAAGAATCGTCAAAAGTCCTAAGTTATATTTTTTAGATACAGGCTTGGTGAGCTATTTATCTGGAAATACGACAAAGGAAATCATTGAAAATGGTCCTATGGCTGGAGCTCTGTTTGAAAATTTTGTAATATCTGAAATTTATAAATCTTTTTGTAATCGTGGCATCAAGCCTCCTCTGTATCATTTTCGTGACAGTCAGGGTATGGAAGTGGATTTAGTGCTAGAGTATGAAAATAAATATCTTTTGCTTGAACTAAAGATGACAATGACTCCTAAAAAGGATCACGCTTCAGGATTAGAAAAAGTAAGTAAATTATTCCCGGCTGCTAGATCTATAGTTCTCTGTAATGTAAAGAATAAAGTCCCTCTAAGCAAAGAAACTGTGGCCATGCACTGGCTTGATATTTTTGAAATCTTGGGTGAATTTATTTAGTATTCTTTATGAATTTACATTTAAATCAAACAATAGGCATGGATTAATCTTAAACTGAAGCATATTTGCTGTAGGTCTGCCTCCATCACCGCCTTTTCGCTGCATAGTAATCTTACCTATTTTTAGACTGCCTTTATTTGTTATGGCAACCTCTCCTTCACTATAAAAATTTAAGACATGATTAATCGGCTTAATAACCCAAGAATATTGATCCTGCATTTTTAAAATCACTAAAACCCATTCTGCTGAATACTTTCCCCTCCCTTTCAAAATATCACAAATAACTAATGTCTTATTTTTATTAAAAAAATCTATAACTAATTGTTGTTCCAACTCAGATAGTTCATTAAGAAACATTCTACGAGACTCACGTGTATTAGGTTTATAGGGATTTAATTCTCCAGTAAAATATTTTAAGATCCTTAATAACTCATCCGAGATATCCCATAACTCTTGATATTTGTCTAACCATCTTTTGTCGATTTGATTAAAACCAGATTTATTAGAAACTAATTTAACCTGTATGTTCTGTATATCTACTAAATTTTTGCATTTAATTTCGACAGATATTTGAATGTCAGCTTTAAAACCACCTTTAATTTTAAAAGCTTTGACGTAATCGATTTCATCAATTACATAACCCATTGTTTGAAGCCATTCTTGGGCTACTAAATCAGTATGCCAATCGTTGAATCTATTTACAACATCATCTTCATTAATAAAACCATCTTTTGCAGTTTTAGATCCTAATGCCACTAAGTCTTTCTGATTTTGCATTTAATAGTTCTAGCATGATTTTGCCAATTCTAGACATTACATTCACCGTCATCGCATTACCAGCTTGTGCTAGGAGCTTAGAATTAGGTATATTCGCAGAGGTGGTTTTAGAAGATAGATTACCAAAACCTTGTAATAGAAAGGCTTCATAGCCACTTAATTTACGTAAAATACCATCTCTGACATATAAAATACCCTGCCTACCAGTCCTAATAGTTGGAACAAAATTTTCATAAATACGCAAATCACTTTGCCTAGTATCAATCACAAGATAATCTGTTTTCAAAATTTTCTCATAAGAAACAGCACCTTGATTATATTTATTATGTAAGTAGTTATTTTTAAAAGTATCTAAGGGAAGTCCTGAAAGTATATGCTGTGGATCACGATCAATTAAATATTCTCTTAAGTCTTTTATCGGGGAAGGCTTTGGAAAATCAAATTCTTGAACATTTAGGTCATTTCTAAAACCAACTATGTAAATTCTTTCCCTTGAATGCGGGACACCGTAATACATACTGTTCAAGACCTTGGAAAATGTTTTATAGCCTGCACTAGAGAGTAACTCAATAATAAAGTTAAAAGTTCTTCCAGAGTCTATACTTAAAAGACCTTTCACATTTTCTAAGAGAAAGAATTTAGGCTTTGCTTGCTTTAAGATATTCGTAATTCCATATATTACTTTGCCACGAGGGTCAATTAGTCCTTTTCTTTTTCCAACAACGGAAAATGACTGACAAGGGAAACCAGCTAAGAGTCCATCAAAAGCTGGGAGACGAGAGGCTTCTATCTCCATCAGATCGCCGTAATTTTGGTAATCACCATGTAGGTATCTGTAAGTCCTTTCTGCCAGAGGGTCTATTTCAGAGAAACCAATACACTCACCGCCAAGTAATTTAAATGCATAATGTCCAGCACCAACTCCAGCACAGAGATCTATGAATTTGAATTTCTTTTCCGCCATCTAAGCTTTATTTTATCAATCAAATACTAGGAATTAATAAAAATCAGTTAATACCCTGAGTCCTAACTAACCAACTTAAAATACATCTTAGAAATAGTAGATAGCAATCTGTCAAAATCCATCTCAATTCGATGCGGATTATTTAAGTTTAACCACTCTTCAGCAGTGCTTTCTATCATTCCAGAAATAGCTACAGCTGCTATTTTAGAATCTACATGCTTCTGTAAAGGACTTCTATCTATAATCCTTTCCGTGCGTTCGATTAAGCGTAAGCGAATATTATAGTATTTTTCTGCGAACTGTGGATCTAAGGAAGCAAGCTCTTTACTCAAACGAATAATGTCGTAATTACGCTTAAAACTTTCAAAAATCGCCGAAATATCTTTTCTTAAAGCACGATAGGTGCTTAAACCTTCTTTGTATTCAGCGTCTATATCTGCACCACCCTGAAAGGCAGTGTAGAGGTCGTCTTCTACCTGTTCTAAGAGTTTATAAAAAACGTCTTTTTTATCAGAAAAGTATAAGTAAAAAGTACCATGTCCTAGACCCGCTTTAGCAGCGATATCTTTAACTGTAACCTGATTAAAACCTTTTTCAATAAAGACATCTTTAGCAGAGTCTAAAATATTTTTACATGTTTTACGAGATTTCTCAGTTTTTAATTCAGAATCCATAAATCTAGCACAACCCTTTAGTAATAATAACGTAACTAAAACTCATATAGCAGTGCATATAGAACTACACAGCTACTGATGAAATAATGCTCTTCACTGCTGTATAATATCAAAAAGCGTGATTAAATTCAAAAATGTCAGTAAATTTTATGGACCTATTAAGGCATTAGATAATATTAACTTTGAAATCGAAGCGGGAGAAATGGTTTTCATCGTAGGTCCCAGCGGAGCTGGTAAATCTACTTTAATGAAACTGCTTTATCGTGAAGAGCGAAACACCCATGGTCAGATTTTAATAAATAATATAGATGTTAGCTCACTATCTGAAGATAAAATCCCTTATCTTAGACGTCGTATGGGTATAATTTTTCAAGATTTTAAATTATTACCGAATAAAAGTATTTTTGATAATATCGCTTATGGCTTAAGAGGTTTAGGCGTTTCTGAATTTGAGATTCAAAAAAGAGTGGCTGGAGCTTTAAACTTAGTCGGTTTATTAGAAAGAGCAGAAGCTTTCCCAGATGAGCTTTCAGGTGGTGAACAACAGCGTGTTGGTATCGCTAGAGCGATAGTACAAGGACCTCCACTCGTAATAGCAGACGAGCCTACGGGAAATCTAGATCCTAAAACATCTATAGAAATTTTTAATTTATTGAAGAGTGTCTCTCTGAGAGGAACTACCGTTATAGTTAGTACTCATAATCATAAAATAGTTAAAGAGTTTAAAGAAAGAGTTCTAGTCCTTGAAGATGGTAAACTTGTTAATGACACTCTTTTAAGTGCAGTGTCTAACCCTTATGCGTAGTATTAGAATCATTTGGCGTATCCTGAAAGAGACCTATCAGAGTATAAAGTTCTCTGGAATGTCTAATTTCATGGTGATCAGTATCTTGACTGTAACCCTAGCTTTGTTTGGTGGTGTACTCCAGTTCAATTCATCTATTAAGCAAATTTATCAAAATTTAGATAATCAGCTGGAATTCTCTATTTATCTTATTGAAGGAGCTGAGACTAAAGCTATAGCTCAAAAAATTAGCCAGATTGAGGCAGTAAAGAAAGTAGATATCATCCCTAAAGATATAGCTTGGAGAACTTTTAGGGATAAATTTGGATTCAGTGAAGATTCTAGCAACCCACTTCCAGACACACTTCACGTAAATGTAAAACGTGCTCAAGATCTTAAACCAGTGATAGAGCAGATAAAAAATTATTCTGGTATAGAGCAGATTAGCTATGCTCCTCAGTTATTTCAAGGTCTAAGAAGAGTTAGGTCAATTCTATTTTCGTTTGGTCTTTTTATCACTTTAATTCTAGCGATAAGTACTATCACTATCATTTCTAATACGATTCAGCTTATAGTCAAATCTCGTTCACTGGAAATTAAAATACTTCGTTTAGTCGGTGTGGATGATTGGTACATTAGAGGACCTTTTATTACTCACGGTATCTTTTATGGTTTGGTATCGTCCTTAATAGCGATAATTCCATTGCTTATATTCCAAAACTTCGTCTGGAACTCATTTCAGGCTTCATTTAAAACTATTATGCCGCTTACCTTCACTTTTGACTCTGGTAATGAGCTTGGCTTAATCTTTGTGATTATGTTTTTAACTGGAATTATAGTCTGCGGTACTAGTAGCTATATGGTTACCAACAGATACATTAAAGTCTGAGGGGCGTGTAGCGGAACTCCAATTTCTGCGTTTTCGTCGTCCTCATGATCCTCATGTACCCGCAGTACACTGCGGTCATTCGTCCTCCTCAGCCTTGAACTTGTTCGTTCGGCTACACGCCCCTAAGGGGACACAGAAATTCTTTAAGATTGCGAGCAGCTCCCTAGGGACTGTTTAGTATAATCAATAAGATGAAT
>JAGWWP010000053.1 GCA_018970325.1 Cyanobacteria bacterium REEB446
TATCTTTTTTTAAACTATTCAGAGGATTAGTTACTAGCATATGCTCTAAAAAATGATTAGTGCCAGCTATTTTTTCATGAGCCTGTGGTAGCTGGATAATTAACTCAACTGAAGTCCGTTTATTTTTTTTATCATGAACATTAAACACTCGCAGACCATTAGTATAAATATATTCCTGCGCGATTCCATCGGGAGAGGCGAATTTTTGTTTAAACTCTCGTGAAACTGGTTTTAAGCTTCGCAGCTTTTCTAAACCAGAGCACCCTAATGATTTAACTCTCTCAGTTAAATCATTTATTTTGTACTCTATCTCACTGCTAACTGCCTTAAAAGGATTAAGCAAAGGACTTTTTAGCGTAGTATTAGTAAAAGACATTAACTAAATGAACCCTAAAATAGTCTAAAGAGAAAAATATATAAGCTGAACAATCAATTGATTAGATATTTACTTATTGTAGCAGAATATGTATGTCTTTTAAATCAGAAACTTAAAGATATTAAACAGCACACCACCATCTCTCTCTTTATCTAGAGCACCAGTGCCAATAACCTGTATTTGAGCATTAGCTAGCTTATAACTAGGAATTTCATTGTTAGAATCTATATCCTGAGGGTTAATAATCCCTCTCACATAAAGGCTTTTAGTCTGTCCTTCTATAACTATCTGCCTACTACCTTCGACGACCATATTATTACTTTGAGCATCTACTTCTACCACTAAAGCTGAGACCATGGTGGTGAAAGTATCATCACTATTAACATTAATAGATCTATCTAAACCTCTTTTATACTGACCAGGGAAGGTAAAGCTAGTAATCATCGAGGCTACATCATTATCTGCTGGTGTCGCTGTACTCGTAGCTGTCATTCCTTGTGTAAAAGCGAACTTAGCATTTAGATCAGTATCTCTTTTCAATTTAACTTCATTACGTTTTAGAACATTTACATTTTCGATAATTCTTACAGTGATTACATCCCCTACATTACGTGCTTGATAAGTTTCATAAAAGCCTCTTGGACTGCCAGTAATAGTAGTAGTTTTAAGACCGCCCTCTTGAAGAAGACTGACGGCTAAAGCATTACGCACAGGTGAAATAATTACTACGATTAATAAAGCTAGGAGAAATATTTTAAGATAAGCGGATTTATTCATCTATTTTCTTTAATGACTTAGTGCTGGACTAAGTTTACTCAGATTACGTTTAATTAATTCATGAGCGCCATAAATAGCTGGATACTTAGTTTGGGATCTACGAATCTGAATTTTATAAGTTAAATTCTCATCTAAGTAAACTAAAGCACGGTCAATAGCAGGCTTAATGATATTAGACCAACGTTCATCGGTTATCTTACCTCCCCCAATCGATATAATTTGTGGCGAAAGTATAAAAGATAGGTTAATGAGCGTAGTAGAGAGCAAAGCTATAGATTTTTTATTCTTGGTCTCTTCATCAAAATCAGCCTCATCTTCATCTACCTGATCGTCTTTAACGTATTCTGGCTGCACTAAATATTCTAGTCTTAAAGTGGGGGAGAAGTCGGTAGAAAAGATCTGGTTATCTTTAAACAGGGCTCCACTAAAACCTGTTCCCATATTAATATACAGTACTGGATTAAATTGATCAGCTAAACCATAAATAGCCTCGCCCATCACCGCAAGCTCTACATCACTTTTAACTAAAACTGGTCTTTGGATGATTTCTGAAACTTTCTGCCAGACTGGATAATTTATATAGTCTGGTAGATTAATGCTTTGGCGAAGTATACAGTCTTTATCCCAGAAACCACAGGCTCCCACCGCTGCTGCTGTAACCTTGTCTAGCTTAATTGCCTGTATTTTATTAGTAAACTCTTCTATAAACTCTTCTGGTCTTTTAGGTGTAGCGAATTCTATAAGCTTTAAAATTCTATCGCCTTCAAAATGTGCGACCCGAGTGTTAGTTCCGCCAAAGTCTATGCCGATAGTTTCAAGTTGATTCATATATTTGGGTTCCTGCTTAATTATATATTCTCCAGTACTTCTTGTCAGATACTACTAATTTTCCTTCATTAAAAAGTACATTTGAGCTTTCTCTTAGGTGTTTTAAATTCTCTTCTATATTTTCAGATTTATGAGACTGCTGCACAACTCCATTTCCTGCGTTTTCAGATTTACTTTTACTTGAAATGAGTACGAACTGTGGCTTTAAGACTTTAGTTAGAGTCTCTAAATATATAGAATTAGTCTTTAATGATGGTAATACTAGCATCTGTACTTCTCGCAGCTTGCCATCTAAGCTTTTTAATTTTTTCAAAGAACTAGTGTCTAAAATAATTAGACCTTCTACACCTGCTTTAGTGAAGTATTTATAGTTAGTTTTATTTTTCTTCATCTCATGAATTTCTTTTTCTATAAAACTATCAAAATGACCATAGCGAACATAAAACTCCTGAATCCCATACACAGGAAGGATTTTAGACAGTAATAACATGAAGAGAGAAGCTAAGATACTGCTTCTAAGTATTATTGATTTTAAAAACTCTTTATTACAGTAGAGAAAAGCAGAAAAATTAAGAATCACTAGTAGCAGTATCATGCTTGCAAAAGAGAATTCTATTTGGTAATTCACCCAAGGTAGATATTCACTAAGCTTGAACAGATATAGACTGAAACCTAATATCGGATTAATAATAAAGCTCATACCGAAAACAGCTAAAACTATAACGGCTGAGAGCAATGGCGTGAAAATTAAGTTAGCCAGTATACTCCAAACTGGAAAACTTTTAAAATAATAGAGCGTTAATGGAGCGATTAGAGTCTGCACAGCAAGAGAGAGAGCTAGGCTTTCGCGAGTGTATTTTGCTAAAAATTGATAAGCCTTAGAATTAAGCAGAGTCGCAAAAGGCTTTTTTGAAGCATCCTTTGCAACTAAAGAACCTGAACTTGCACTAAAGTCCTCTTCTAATTTCTGGTTGATGGGACTTGCCCATATTAAAATAGCCAAAGTAGCTAGGTAACTGAGTTGTAAGCCTAAATCTAAAATAGAATAAGGGTCTATAAAAATAACTATACCTGCAAGAATCGTAAGTAATTTCAGGTTATTAATTTTACGATTCGCAAGCTTAGCTAAATAAAAAGCAGTTATACAGACTGCTGACCTAACTATAGAAGGGCTAAAGCCTGCAAGCCCAGTATAGATAATGCTGAGCGTAATAATTAATAACGACTCTAACCTTGAATTTAATCTCAGCCGGGTAAAGATTAACTGCAAAAATCCAGCGAGTAACATAAGATGAAAGCCAGAGGCAGCGAAGATATGACTCAGCCCTAATCTCTTAATGCCGAGCATCACTTCATCTGGTATCTTAGCTACCCGAGAACCGAATAGCAGACTAGTAGTAATAAGACCTTGTTCTTGCCCAAGGGTTTTTAGAAAATATCGCTTTATCTGCTGCCGAGTATCGCTAAAAACATCTAACTCATGCTTCTCAAAATTTATCTTTCTTTCAAGCTCCTTAGCTTTAATTTTAAAAAATACTTTTTCTTTCTTTAATATTTTCGCTTTAAAGCCAGTCAGGATCTTAAACTCTGGAACAGCCTCGCCGAGATTAATTATGTCACCTTGCTGAAAACCTTTCCCTGATTTAACAACAAGTAAAAAACGATAAGGAATAAAAATATCTTTAATCATATCTACTAGACTAGGATCGCGTTTTTTTAGACTAACGATAAATTCATCTTGAAAAAAATCATTTTGGTTAGCTGGAGTTTCTATCTTGAGATACTGTATTTCAGAGCTTTTATAAACTTTATTAGGATCTAAATACTGAAGATACTCCGCCCTAAAATTATAGTTAAAAAACATCAGCAGTATAAACGTAAACAAGCTAATAATAACTGTCTTGTACCTTGTCAAACTAGTAAACGCAAGGCTAGACAGAAAGAAGCAGACAAAAGTCGTCACTAAGACTCTATAATCAGCGATAACAAATATTAATGCACCAATAATGGTACCGATAGCAGCAAATAGTAGGTTCAATTACACATGACTTCCTTCATGAGACCACTGCACAACTCCATTTTCTGCGTTTTCGTCTCCTCAGCCTTGAAACTGCACGTTGTACAGCGGTCTCACCATTTAACTAATATACATCCCTTGAATATCTTTGCGTATTTTTAAGTTCAGTAATATAAAGATCAGGGTCTTTACCATGCTCGGCAGCAATTTCTCGCAGAGCAGTATCCACATCCTTTGCCATTTTACGAGCATCACCACAGACATAGAAATGTGCACCATTTTCTAGCCATCTAAATATTTCTTCAGACTTTTCCTTCATACGATCTTGAACATAAACTTTAAAATCCTGATCACGAGAGAAAGCTAAATCTAAGCTGAGATTAAAATCTCGCCTATAAGCTTCTAATTCTTCACCATAGAGATAGTCGTATTCAGATTTTTGATCTCCAAAGAAAAGCCAATCTCTGCCGACTTTTTTACCACTTTGGCGTAAATGATTACGCTCTTCAATAAAAGCTCTAAATGGTGCAATGCCAGTACCCGGCCCCACCATGATGATGTCAACTGAGCTGTCCTGCGGTAACCTGAATTTATCATTAGTATGTAAATAAATTTTAGTCAGATTTTCATTTAATGGAACTCTGTCACTGATATAGTTTGAACATAATCCTAAAACTCTTTGGTTATTAACTAAACCATCTACACGTGAAATACATAGTTCTACTTTCCTCGGATGAGCATTTAAAGATGAAGCGATAGAATAAGCCCTACCTAAAACTTTTGATGAGTTTTCAACTAATTCATTACTAGTTAAAGAAAAGCCTGGATATTTTTCTTTAACGGCTTTTAGCACTCCTGCTGTTGAATAACCTAAAAATTCCTCACCAAGAAGCTTTCCATCAGTGGAAGTCTTGCTCGCGATAAAACTAAATAATTTATTACTCGGCCTTGTGATATTAACTTCTTTTAAAAACCTGTTATATTCAAACTCTTCAGCATAATCAAGATCAAGCAAAGACAGAATTTCCTTCACTAAAACTGGATCATTTTCTGGAACTATATATAAAGAATCACCAGGAGAATAACTCAGCCCACTATCTTCTAAATCAAAGACTATGTGACGCGTATCTTTACTTGAGCCTTTTTTATTTAGCTTATAATTTTCCAAAAGCTTAGCTAGAAAGGGATTTTCTTTACTGTATAAAGTTTGAATACCTTCTTTGCTAGTGCTTTCCATAATAAAACGCTTATTCCCTTAAGGAAGATCTTATATCATCTAAAAGCTTTTTCAAGTCCTTAGATTTAGAAAGCTTGGAGTTAAGTTGATTAGCGACTGTTTTTATTGAGTGAATAACTGAACTATGCTTCCTACCGCCAAAAAACTCTCCAATTCTCTGATAACTAATTTCTAAAAATTCATTACTTAAAAAGATAGCTATATGCCTAGCTTGAGCTATGGCTTGAGATCTTTTAGCACTCTGTAAATCCTCGACACTAAGCTCAAGTTTCTCTGCTACTAAGCGAGTAATTTTCTGAATACTAATACCATTATTCTTCTCATCTAAATAAACAGCACCGAACATATCGGAGATAGTCTTACTATCTATCTCAAGAATATCTAAATCAGAAAAATTATTCAAGGCTGATATTTTCAGTAATGCCCCCTCTAATTCTCGAACATTACCATTAAATTTCTCTGCTAAAGCTACTTTGTGACCACAGCTAATTTTAAGATTCGCGGCTTGAACTTTATTCTCTATAATCGCTATACGGGCTTGATAGTCAACTGGCGATAGTTCTGCGATGAGAGATCCCTGTAATCTGCTTTTCAGCTTTTTTTCTATCTTTTCATAATCATCTAAGGCTTTATTAGAAGCGATTATTACTTTCCCACCACTACTTATAATGGAATCAAAATTACTACAAAATTCCTGCTGAGTGGATTTTTTCCCATCCAGAAACTGTGCTTCATCTAGTAATAGTAAATCTAAATTACGAAATTTCTTTTTAAAATTCTCATAAGACTTGTTCTTTATGGATAGAACGAACTCATTTACATAATCCTCAGCTTTTATATATCTAACTTTAGTAAAAGAATCAGCATGTAAAGCTTCATTAGCCACTGCATGTAATAAATGCGTCTTACCTAAACCTACATCAGATGTGATAAACAGCGAATTATAATAAGAACCTAACTGATTCTCCACGATAGCCTTCGCGAAAGAAACAGCTCCGATATTAGCTTTACAAGCAACAAAATTATCAAAACGTAATTTATTAGAAATACCACTATTAGGATTAGTGAAACAGTCCTTTCTGTAATTAATTTCCTCTGGACTAATTTCAGCGAAGCTCTTCTGCCTTACTTTAGTCTCAGAATTAGTTTTAACTGCTTTAGAGTTTTTTTTAGAATTAGCTTTATCTGAAAGTGAGTCATCTTCATTTTCTTCTATAGAACTATTCTCTAAATCATTCTCAAGAATTTGATGTTTTGATGAAGTAATAAATCTAATACTATATGAAGCAGCTAGTACTTCCTTACTAGATTTATGTATAGCTTCACTGTAACTTTGAGCGATTAATTTTCTTGAAAACTCGTTCTTAACAGCAATAACCAATTCCTGCTCATTTATTTCGACAAGTAAGCAAGGGCGAAGCCAAGTCTCTATACTAGTTTGCTTAATTTTTTTTGGAAGATTTTCTAAAATTTTTGTCCAGATTACTTTTAAATTCTGGGTTTCTTCTCTGGAAGTGATTTCATTTAGGGGGTGGTTTGTCGGTGTAAAGCTGTCTGTGACTGTCTTCATGTGTGGTATTTTTGAGTTGTGAAAATTGGGATTATTTAAATATATCATTGAAAGACCTTTACTTGTCTTAGAAATTTTTAACTTGAAAATTAAATTTTTTCGTAGAAATTAAAATACGATTAGTGAAATTTTCCCATCCCGATTATTTTTAAAAATTATTATCAAAAAGTTTAAAAAAAAACTTTGCTCTTAATGTTAAGTTAACCTAACTTGGCAATAAGTACTCTGTATGGTGGTAAGTAATACTATATTCAGTAATTTGTTTGGTGGACATAATGTCAGATCTAAATCAACGAATACTGAAAAACAAACATTTATAGATCCAGATGCAGACATAGTCGATGCAAAATTTACTGTATTAGATGAAAGAAAGCCTTTTATATATACTCAAAACTCTCAAAACAATTCTGAAAACTCAGAAAGATTTTTCAGTGCTCAAGCAGATAATTTCAATTTCTCCAAATCAGCTCCTTTCTCTCAAGCAACCACTGCTAACATAGCTCAATCTTATGTGTCAGATAGATCTTTCTCTGGTTCTACAAAATATGGTTCATCATCTGGCTCATTTAGCTCATTTGGTTCATCAAACAAAGAAGTGGCTCAAGTCGGTAGACAATTCGCTTCCATTGCTTAATTAAACTTTATTTACTAATTAAACTTTCTTTTAAAAGATTTATCATATCCTCAGCCTCCGCATAGGAATTAAGAGTGCTTAACTTTGCGCGCATCTCTGATGAATTAGGAATACCTTGAGTATATTTAACTATATGCTTGCGAATCTCTTTAGTGCCAGATTTTTCACCACGATAATCCACCATTAACTTACAGTGCCTTAAAGATAGCTCAAGCCTCTCTGCATGACTCGGCTCTGGCAGCACTTCACCTGTTTCTAGATAGTGATTTACCTGCTTAGAAAACCATGGTCTACCCATAGTACCCCTAGCAATGGCTACTCCACTAGCTCCCGTCGTTTCTAAAATCTCTTTAACATCTTCTAAAGTCTTAATATCACCATTTGCGAAAACTGGTATATCTAAACCAGCAATAGCTTCACCGATCAGCTCCCACTGGGCTTCTCCTTCGTATTTCTGTGAACGTGTACGACCATGGAGCGTTAAAGCTGCAACTCCTAAATCCTGAAATTTAAAAGCTAAATCTCTAGCGTTAAGACTGCCATAGCACCAGCCCAGCCTAGTTTTAACCGTAACTGGTAAATGCGTAGATGAAATTACCGCTTTAACTATTTCACAAGCGAGTTCTGGTTCTTTCATTAAAGCAGCACCATCTTTACCATTCACGATTTTAGGAACGGGACAGCCCATATTAATATCTATAAATCTAGCTCCCGCATCAGTAGCCATTTTTGCAGCTAAAGCCATTAATTCTGGCTCATGCCCGAAAAGCTGAACACCAGTAAGTGACTCACCTTCTGGAATATCCATTTTACTAGGATCTGATGGCGACTTATATATATCACTGTAGATCATAGCTCTAGAACTGAGCATTTCTGTAGACATCAGTACATCAGGATCAAACTCTCTAGCCACCATGCGATAAGGAAGATCAGTGAAGCCAGCCATGGGTGGAATATAAACACGGCCTTTCAGCTCAATATCACCTATATAAATAGGCTTTAAACCAAGCTTTTCATTAAGGCTATTTATTGACATACATAATTAATATAGCAAATGATATCTTCTACTCTGCCTTAAGAATAAGTCTCATTATGCTAACCTTATTTAACTGTACTTATGACTAAGACTATTCTTGAAAACGACCTGATTATAAAGGCTGCTAAATCAGAAAAAACAGCTCGTCCACCAGTCTGGATGATGCGTCAGGCAGGGCGATATTTACCACAGTATCAAGCGATTCGCTCGCAGATGAGCTTTCTTGAATTATGCAAAAATCCAGATAAAGCTGCTGAAGTTAGTATTCAGCCTTTTGAGATTTTAGGCGTGGATGCGATTATTATGTTCTCGGATATCTTAATTCCACTTGAGCCTATGGGAGCTGATTTGAGCTTTGACACTGGTAAACCAGAATTTAGAACACCGATCAGAACGGCTGCTCAGATTGAAAAACTACTAGTACCAAGCGACATAGAGTCCTCTTGTGGTTTCGTTTATGAGACTTTAAGAACTATTAAACAAAGAATCGGCTCTGCCGTTCCAGTACTTGGTTTTGCTGGAGCACCTTGGACTTTAGCTAGCTACTTAATAGAAGGTGGTGGCTCTAAAAATTTCGACAACATAAAAGCTTTAATGTATAGAGAGCCAGAAGCTATGCACTTACTTTTAGAAAAGCTCTCCGAGACTATCATTGAATATCTCTGCGTAAAACTTAAACACGGAGCTGACATGCTACAGCTTTTCGATACTTGGGCATCAGTGCTTTCTGCAGATGATTACAGGCAGTTTGCGCTACCATATCAACAGAAAATTATTTCTGGAATTAAAGCTAGATACCCTGACGCTTTAATTACTCTATATGTAAATGGAGTTTCTAGCGTTATTGATTACATGGTGGAATCTGGTGCTGATGTGCTTAGTATAGACTGGAGATCTAATTTAAGAGAGATTAGAGAATACCTCGGTTCTTATAAAAGCTCGTCTACATCTAGGTCTATAGCCGTTCAGGGAAATTTCGATCCTTGCTATTTATTTGGTGATAAGAATTTCATTGAACGAAGAACTCTACAAATGCTCGGTGAAGCTGGTACTCAAGGAGGTTACATTGCTAACCTAGGCCATGGTATATTGCCTAATATCGACCCAGAGCATGCTAAGGTCTTTATTAATACAGTTAAGAACTTTAGATACCATTAGTTTCATGAAACCACTGCACAACGTGCAGTTTCAGACAGTCGTCTCTTCATTTAAAATTTAAATAGACCATCTAGTCAATTGCTTAAGTCCATTTCTAATGCTATATTTTTGTATATTATATGAAAAGCTACGATAATATTAAAGCCATAATTTTAGACAAAGACGGCGTCTTCGTTGACTTTCATCAGCTCTGGATGAGGATTATAGCGGCTAGAGCTCAAATTCTTGCTGAATATACCACTGCGAAGTGGGAGGATTTTAATTACGTTAGAACCATGTGCATTAGAGCGATGGGAGTAGATGAGGAAGATGAATCCATAGATGCTGATTCGCCAGTCTGCATGCCAGCTGACATGGTCAGGATGGCAGTTACCACTGGTTTATATCTTGCAGTAAATCACTTGGAGCCAACTTATAGCTGGGCAAATGCTATTCAAGATGTACGTAAATCTGATAAGGATTTAGCTGAGCAATTGAATATGGAAGATATGATTATTGCTGTAGAGGGTTCTATTGAAAAAATTAAAGCTATTTCTAAAGCTGGTTATAAACTGGCTCTCTACACGTCTGATTCAGAGAAAAATAGCCAGAAGACTATCGAAAAATTCTCTATTAATGGCATTTTTGAGACGAGCGTTTGCGGTAAATATAAAACTGTAGATCTCTACAAGTCTATCTGTAAGCAGCTTAAAGTCAAAGAATCAGAAACTATATTTATCACTGATTCACCAGTCGATGCGAGAGTTGGCAGAGAAGCTGGGGCTCACGTTATAGCAGTTATGTCTGGTGTTTTAAGAGAGGCTGATAAAGAGGCGAATGCTGAATACGTAGATGATTTTATTCCATCTTTAGCGAAATTAGATCTTAAGAAAATAAAGCAGGCGACTACTGTTTAGTTTCATCATATTTGTATTATGAAGGGGATTTAAATATTTTAAAAATTTATACCGATGGCGCATCAAAAGGTAATCCAGGTAGGGCTTCTATTGGCGTCAGTGTTCTAAAAGATAATCAGGAACTATTAACTCTTTCTGAAGCGATAGGTGTGCAAACTAATAATTTTGCAGAGTATACTGCCTTAATTCGTGCTTTAGAAGTACTGTCTAAGCAATACAAAGGCGAATCTATAGAAGTCTATGCAGATAGCGAGCTTATGATCAAACAGCTTAAGGGAGTCTACAAGGTTAAAAATGAGAATATTAAACCGCTATATGCTCAGATACAAAAGCTTCTACCTCATTTCAGTTCTATAAGCTTTACTCATATACGCCGTGAATTTAATAGTCGGGCGGATGAGTTAGCTAATTTGGCTTTGTAATTGATGATGGGCGTGTAGCCAAACGAACAAGTTCAAGGCTGAGGAGGACGAATGACCGCAGTGTACTATAAAGTACATGAGGATCATGAGGACGACGAAAACGCAGAAATTGGAGTTTCGCTACACGCCCATGATAACCTTAGTAGATTATGCCCTCTGTTCATGAATATAATTTCGCTGAAGATATTATGCAGGAAAGCAGCTTCCCACTGCTTCTTGGTCCTTGTGTTATAGAATCTCGCGATAACGTGATGCGTATCGCTGAGCAGATAAAGATTATTATTGATGATCTTTATAAATTAGGTATCGCTAAGGGTGTAGTTCCTGTATTTAAAGCTTCTTTTGATAAAGCGAATAGAACTTCTTTTAATGGCTTCAGAGGACCTGGTCTAGATGAAGGTTTGAAAATATTAGAAGAGGTAAGAAAAACTTTTTATTTTCCTTTGGTTTCAGACATTCATGAAATAAGTCAGGCTAAACCCGCTGCTGAAGTACTAGATATTCTTCAGATACCTGCTTTTCTTTGTAGGCAGACTGATTTAATTAATGCAGCTAGCGCTACTGGAAAGGTTTTGAATATTAAAAAAGGTCAATTCATGTCTCCACCAGAGGTTAAGAATATCGTGGATAAGTGCAAGGAAGCTGGTAACAGTAACGTGTTCATCTGTGAGCGAGGAAATTCCTTTGGCTATAATAATTTAGTTGTGGACATGCGCATGTTCGATCAAGTAAAACAGCTTGGCATTAGGACTATATTCGATGCGACGCACTCCTGCCAATTTCCAGGAGCTGCTGGGGATAAGTCTTCTGGTAATTCACACTATGCACCTATCTTAGCTCGCTCAGCAGTAGCTGCTGGAGCTACGGGAATATTTGCAGAAACTCATTTTGATCCAGCTTCGGCTCTCTCTGATGGTCCGAATATGATTCCTTTAAATAAACTGAAAGATGCATTAATAGATGTTTTAAGAATTAGAGAGATTGTAAATAATCAATATAGTTTTGCTTAATGTATTACTTTGCTTGTTAGTCCCTAAATCATTCAAGGTTTCAAAATTAGATTCATTCCCTAGATTAGCTGAGTTATTAGAGTTATTCGATTTATTATCCAATTGATCAATTATTTGCTTTAAGACTATTTCTGATTTCTCATCAACATTGATATTTAGACCTTTGCTTTCAAGATTATCAGCAATTGCAATATTATTTTCGAGACGATCTAATTCAGTGCTTTTGCCGCTAGTAACTGTATCTTCATATACTGGCACTGTTGCTTAATTAAAATCACACAAAGGAGCCAAGAAGAAATGATGAAAAAAGCTTCAAGTATTGAGTTTGCAGCTGATTAGATTTAATAATTTATTGATAAGTGAGTAAAAGAGAG
>JAGWWP010000088.1 GCA_018970325.1 Cyanobacteria bacterium REEB446
TCTATCCCTTATGATTTAATTCCTAAAAAAGAGCTGAATGAAAAGTACTTCCAGCTTATCTTTTACCTATTAATGCGAGTAACTAGTTTTAGGGTAAATACTGAAGATAGAACGAATCTAGGGCGTATAGATTTAGTTTTAGAAAGCGATACGGATGTATATCTTTTTGAGCTTAAGGTTAATTCCTCTGCCACTGCGGCTTTAGAGCAGATTAAAGAGAAGAAATATTATGAAAAATATTTACATATACCAGTAGTGAAGGCGGGTTCTATTTCAGAAAACGCAGAAAGTGGAGTTCGGCAACAGTGCCATGATCGGGAAAAAGCCGTGCATATTATCGGGCTAAATCTGTCTTTAGCAGAGAGAAATATTACTGAGTATTTAGTGGAGAGGATTTAATGAATTCAGAGCTTAAAAAACTACCTATAGGTATTCAGTCTTTCGAGCAGTTAATTCGCGAGGGAGCGATATATGTAGATAAAACTAAAAATATATATGAGATTTTAAAACCGGGTTTCGGAGCTTATTTCCTGA
Organism: Cyanobacteria bacterium REEB446; assembly: GCA_018970325.1. Taxonomy (GTDB): domain Bacteria; phylum Cyanobacteriota; class Vampirovibrionia; order LMEP-6097; family LMEP-6097; genus LMEP-6097. The sequence continues at coordinate 535 of JAGWWP010000088.1, forward strand.
GTCGCCCACGCCGTTTTGGGAAGTCACTTTTATTATCTACCTTAGAAGCTATTTTTAAGAATAAGAGGCATTTATTTAAAGGCTTATGGCTAGATAGTTCTGAGTATGTTTGGGAAGAGTTTCCTGTAATTAAAATCGATATGTCTAGTGTTTCTAAGAAAACGAATGTTACGCTGAATCAAGCTCTTAAAGAGGCAGTGAATGATAATGCTATTCTCGAAGGAATTAGCTTAGAGGATAAGGAACCAGAGAGAATGTTTCAGTTACTTATTCGAGCCTTAGCTAAGAAATATAATCAGCAAGTAGTAATTTTAATAGATGAATACGATGATCCGATAATTAAACATATTAATGACCCAGAGATGGCTAACAAAAATAGGGAAGTGCTTCAGGATTTTTATAAAATAATGAAGTCGGAGAGTGGGAGTTTAAGGTTCGTATTTTTAACTGGGGTGAGTAAATTCGCTAAAACCTCGATATTCTCAGGGCTTAATAATTTACTAAATATCAGCATGAGTGATAAATATGCTAATTTACTGGGTTACACACAGGAGGAGCTAGAAAGCTATTTCCCTGAGTATATTTCTGAATTGGCTGAAAGCCATTCTCTGAGTGTAGATGAGATATTGAAGGAAATTAGGCTTTGGTATAACGGTTATAGATTTTCTAAAGCGGAGAATAAGGTATATAATCCTTTTTCTTGTTTACTCTTGTTTGAGAAAAAAGAATTTATGAATTACTGGTTTGAAACAGGGACCCCGACTTATCTTATCGAGTTAATAAAAAAATATAATTATGATGTTCAAGATTTTGAAAATCATATTAAGCTGATGCAGACTAGCTTTGAGGGTTATGATGTCGAGAAATTACCTTTAATGCCGATTCTCTACGATTCTGGCTATCTTACTATTAAAGATTTTTCTGTTAGAAATTTAATGACAGACTATTCGTTAGGCTATCCTAATTTTGAGGTTAAAAATTCGCTTCTAGAGAATCTTTTAAAAAGTTATACGGATCTTAGAAAGCCAGAGTTTGCGTCTAGTTTAGTATTTTCAGTGCAGGAAGCTATTCTCGCGAATGACTTAGAAAAATTCTTTTCCCTGCTAAAATCCTATTTCGCTTCTATCCCATATGATTTAATCCCTAAAAAGGATTTAAATGAAAAGTATTTCCAGCTTATCTTTTACCTATTAATGCGAGTAACTAGTTTTAGGGTAAATACTGAAGATAGAACGAATTTAGGGCGTATAGATTTAGTTTTAGAGAGCGATACGGATGCATATCTTTTTGAGCTTAAGGTTAATTCCTCTGCTACTGCGGCTTTAGAGCAGATTAAAGAGAAGAAATATTATGAAAAATATTTACATATACCAGTAGTGAAGGCGGGTTCTATTTCAG
>JAGWWP010000054.1 GCA_018970325.1 Cyanobacteria bacterium REEB446
CAGCAAACCCTAGAAATTTTTTCACGATTAGCTTAGATGTTATTAAAGAACCAATGTTTATATTACTGGCTCTTTGTTGCATATTATATATAATTTTAGGCGACCCAGAACAAGCACTTATACTATCAGTCTTCGTAGCTGTAATCATAGGTATTACCCTGTTCCAGTCATGGAAAACAGAAAGCACCTTGAACGCACTTAAAGATTTAAGCAGTCCTAAGTCACTTGTCATAAGAGATTCTCAAGAATTATATATACCGAGTCGTGAATTAGTTATAGATGACATTCTTATACTAAACGAGGGGGATAAAGTAGCTGCTGACGTCATAGTGTTAAATACCGCAAATCTAATGGTAGACGAATCTTCACTCACTGGTGAATCTGTACCTGTAAGAAAAAACATATGGGAAGAGGGATCTAGCATCACTAAACCGGGTGAAGAAGGTGGAGTTGTAGTTTACAATGGCACACTTATCACTCAGGGAATGGCTTATACGAAAATAATCGCTATTGGTAAAAATACCGAATTAGGTAAAATTGGCAGTGCGCTAAAATCTATCACCAAAAATGATTCAAGATTTCAGCTAGAAGTCGCAAAATTAGTCAATAGGATGCTTATCATCGCTGGAGTTTTATCCTTAGTGATAATAGGCTGCTTTGCATTAAGGAACGATCTACTTAAAGGACTGTTGACTTCCATTACTTTTGCGATAGCGATGCTGCCAGAGGAAATCCCAGCCGTTTTAACTATTTTTATGGCTCTAGGAGCTTTTCGCATTTCACAGAAAAATGTACTAACGCGAAAAATGGCTGCCATTGAGACACTTGGCTCCATTACCGTACTCTGCTCTGATAAAACTGGAACTATTACTGAAAACAAAATGAAGCTCAGTGAAGTATTTTACCAAGGTGAATCTTACAAAATAACCGCAGAGCCTCTACCTGAGAAGTTTCATCATTTAATAGAGTTTGCCATTCTAGCGAGTAAAGAAAATTCCTTCGACCCGATGGAAAAAGCTTTAATGAATATGATTTCTACTAATCTAGTAGACGCTGAGCATCTACATAAAGACTGGAAATTAATACAAGAGTATCCTTTATCTAAAGATCTATCTGCTATGTCAAGAGCTTGGACTAGCAAAGATAAAAAAGAGTTTTCTTTTTATTCTAAAGGCTCACCTGAAGCGATTTTTGACTTATGTCACCTAAATATTGATGAAATTAAAGAACTAACAACAGTAACCACTGATCTTGCCTCTAGAGGCTTACGAGTGCTTGGTGTTGCTAAATCAAAATCAACATTAGAATACGCTCCAGATGAGCAACATGACATAGATTTTGAATTCTGTGGGCTACTTGGATTTTTCGATCCTATTCGACCAGGTGTAAAAGAAGCAGTAGCAGACTGCTATAGTGCTGGAATAAAAATCATCATGATAACTGGTGATTATCATATCACAGCTCAAAACATCGCTACAGAGATAGGGTTAAAAAATCCTGATAAATTTATTACTGGAAATGATTTAGCCAAACTCAGTGACGAAGAGCTTCAAGGAAGAATTAAAGATATCAGCATTTTTTCAAGAGTCATTCCTGAACAAAAGCTGAGAATCATCAATGCCTTAAGAACAAACCAAGAAATCATCGCCATGACTGGAGATGGCGTCAATGACGCTCCAGCACTTAAATCTAGTGATGTTGGCATCGCCATGGGAGCCACTGGAACTAATGTCGCACGCGAATCTGCAGACTTAATATTATTAGATGATAATTTTTCTTCCATAGTCTCAGCGATTAAGCTCGGGAGAAGGATTTTTGAAAATCTTAGAAAAGCTATGTCTTACATAGTCGCCGTACACATTCCTATAGCGGGTTTGACTTTAATACCTGTTATTTTCAGTAGCTTACCTACTATTTTTTTCCCGATTCACGTAGCTTTTTTAGAATTAATTATTGATCCTACTTGCTCTATAGTTTTCGAAGCAGAACCAGCGACTAAAGACTCTATGCAAAAAGCACCTAGGAAAATTACCGAGCCTATTTTAAACTACAAGAAGCTAATTAGCAGCGTCTTACAAGGTTTTTCCGTACTATTACTAGTACTAGGCGTATATTTACTAGCAGTGCAAGCTAAAAAACCAGAAGGCGAAATTCGCCTCTTAAGCTTCGGAACTTTATTAATCGGTAATTTTTTCTTAGCCTTAGTTAATAAATCTTGGACACATAAATCAATCTCAGAGGCTTTCTTTGAGAATAAAGCTTTTCTTATCGTCTTACTGGTGGTGATTAGTAGCTTTAGTTTAATAGTATTTTTACCGAGCTTGAGACACTGGTTCTATTTTTAGTGACTGTTACAGGTGCGCAGTTCTTGCGTTAATGATATTTTATTATATTCCTTGCCATGCCCTTAAATATCAGTTCATGCACTGGCACTAAAGAATACCAGTAAATTATGCCAAATAAGCCATGTGGTCTAAAGGTAGCTTTCTGCTCTAAAACACCTCCATCCTCAGCAGTCCCATTAGCAGTCACTTTAAACTCTAACCAAGCCTCACCAGGGATTTTCATTTCAGCAAAGAGTATTAAATGCCCTTCTTCTTTATTTGCGTAAAGCACCCGCCAAAAATCTAAAGAGTCCCCGACTTTAATATCTAAATCTTCTCTACGCCCACGTCTTAAGCCTACGCCGCCAACTAATTTATCTAAATAGCCGCGTATCTGCCAAACCCAATTCATGTAATACCAGCCCCGATTACCACCAATCTGCCAGACATTAGCTTTAACCTCTTCAGCATTACGCGTAAACTCCATTTTACGTAAATCAAACAGAATTCCAAACTCTGGCACGGCTTGTTTATTTGCAAGATGAAAATTCATATTAGTAGATTTCAGATTCCAAGCATCTTTCCAACTAGATGGGATTTCATCCTGAGAAACTTTATAGAGGGTTCTAAGAATAGAATCCTCATAGTTAAAGAGTTCCAATGGCACTATTTTTTCGATACCTTTATTTTTACAAACGACCTCATTGCGTAAGCTACTTACAAGAGCTTTAGCTAAAGAATAGTTAGTCGATGTTACTAGATAAAGCCAATAAGATGAAAGCCGCGGCGTCATGACTGGCACAGTGATAATCCAGCGTTTCAGTTTACGCACTTTAGCATAGCCTAAGAGCATCTCTTTATAGGAAAGTATTTCACCGCCACCTATATCAAAGACTTTATTATAAGCCTCTGGTTTTAGAATAACCCCAGTAAGATACTGAATAACGTTCTTAATAGCGATAGGCTCACATTTAACGCTCAGCCATTTAGGCGCAAGCATTACAGGTAGTTTTTCAGTAAGGTCTCTGATAATTTCGAATGAGGCACTGCCTGAACCGATGATTATCGCAGCTCTCAGTACCGTTAAATTAAATTTACCACTGCGTAAAGTAGCTTCTACATTCAGCCTTGAGTTTAAATGCGGAGAAAGATTTTCATCATTAACGATACCACCTAAGTAAATCACCTGTTCCAAATCAGTATCCTTAGTGCTTTCTATAAAATTCTTCACCGACAGAGCTTCCATTTCAGTAAAATCCTTTTCTTGACTATTACTCATGGAATGAATTAAATAATAAGCGATAGAAATATCTCGGGGAATGTTTTTCAGAGAATCTAAATTTAAAAAATCACCCTGAATAACTTCAATATTCTCTTCCCTTAAATTATTTTCCTGAGCTATATAGTCATCTGGAATATATGAACTGGGATCAAAATTTAAAAGCCGCTTGGTATCGAAGCGGGAAAGATCTCTAACTACGCAAACGACCTTATAGCCTTGAGCCAAAAGAGACATTACCAGTCTTTGACCGATATAGCCGTTAGCTCCAGTTACTAAGACTTTTTTCATTACAAAGATCACTATACCAGACTATTGTGTTTTTACCATCATGTTAAAATGGGCGGAATGATATCACCTCCGGATAAAATTTCCATCGCAAATTTCCTTGATCAAGTCGCTAAATTCTTAAATGAAGCAGATAAGCTTGATACAGACGGGAGATTAGATATTGAAACAGCTTATGGCGGTTCTTTAATCATTGAGCAAGGTTCAGAGCCTAATATCTTATTCGGTCTCTACACTGGAGAAGAAACTGATGATATGGATATCGAATTTTCGATTATCAGGAACTCTGCTGCTGATTATGAAATAGAATTAGATTACCCAGAACTTAATAGTGAAGAGAGAACTGGGATTATTAGCTTATTAGAAACTATTCTCAGTGAGGTGTCTGATTTGGAGATTAATCCTTTGGATAGTGTTATTGAGGATGTTTGAGTTAGCTCTAACAAACAAGTAGCTACTATGAGAGAGTGGTGAAGCTTAACTCAAGTTCTCAAAAATATAATGGAATGATTTAGAGATACTTTCTCCTGAAGGTATCTCTGCAAAAGCTAGAGCTGAGATTTCAGATTTATAAACTTTCGCTATTTTATTCCAGATAGTATCAAAATTTCTAAATAGCGGGGAGTCTTCATAGGAAAAATCTTTCCAGCCTAAAGGTTCGTCAAATAAGGTCTTATCATGCTTCCATAGCTTATCTAAAGAAAGTTTAAAATCATCACTCTCAATAAGATCTTTTCCTTCTATAGAATTGAATAAATAGTATAAATCATAAAAATGGTGGATTTTCCTAGAAATATTATTCAAAAGATCCTGCTCAAAAGAAGTCCTAAAGAGAGAAACCAGCTTTTCTAACATTGTTTGCTTAATGCTTAATACATTTAAAGTTACTGGAAATAGCTCATAGTCTTGAATTATCTTTGATTCATTTTTATAAATCAGGAAGTCATAAATAAAGCTACTGATTTCAAGCTCCTTATAGGGAAACGGGTTGGCAAAAGAATTAATCTCTATCACAAGAGTATCACTGAACTGTGGATAGAGACTGTCGTATCTATAGTATGTTTTCCTGAAACGTGACCCCTTACTATTAAGCTCAAATTCACCTTCTGTAAGATTAACTGTGATTGCTTTTTCGATGTTGCGAATTAAACTCTTAACTTGGTTAGCTGTCCTAGAAGAATCATGAATAATAGCTAAGTCAATATCTTCAGAAAAACGATTTATTAGCTTGTGAGCCTTAGTTAAGGATGTACCACCTTTAAAAACCGCATTGTTAGAAAATTTCGTGTTGCAATTTAGCGATTTCATTGGATTTAGCCATACGATTCAAGGCTTTAATTATAGATTCTTTGTTCTTCACCTCTAGTTTAAAATCATCATAGGTGAAGATGTAACCTCTAGGTAATCTGTTTATTATTAATCTTAATTCCTTAGTGATTTTCATTAAATATTTAATCTGCTAAATAATATTACTTATGTCCAGTTTATCATGTTAGAAACTGGACATTTTGGGTAATGTAAATTGAGAGCTTAGCTTACTATCCATAACTACAGCTCCTCCATTTTAAATTCGCTATAACCTTCGTAATAATAACTGACATCAATGCCCTTCATAAACAGGGCTCGATCATTAATTTGATTGGTCAGTGCATTTTTCAGTAATGCTTTAATTTCCAAATCCTTTACTACACTGCGTTGCATAGCAGAAATATAATCATCTTTATCCACCACATTCCAATCTATAACTTGCTTCAGCTCTTTTTTGAGAATTAGATCTAGCCAAATGCGGGTGGCACGTCCGTTACCCTCACGGAAAGGGTGAGCAATATTCATCTCCACATATTTTTCGATAATCTGATCAAAATTCTCTTGCGGCATGGCGTCTATATGTTCTAACGATGCTTTTAGATACATTAGTGGCGCAAAATGGAAATTGCTCTTAGCCATGTTTACATCGCGAATTATGCCAGCAAAGTCATAAACATCTCCAAATAAATAGGTATGAATAAATGCAAGTCCTTTAAACGTACCAACTTCCACCTTGTCAATATCGCCAGAGTCAAATAGCTGCTTGGCTTTCTGCTTACTGATTTTTTCTTTGGCTTTAGCTAGTTCAACCTGACTCGTGATGTTTAATTTATTTTCCAGTGTCATAAAGCTATCATAAATTTAACACGCAAGACGCAAGCTTTTTCGTGCATTTTGTATTCGTTAACCGATCGGTCACTTAATTTGATACACTCTAGAAACTAAAAACAAAAAGCCCGCCACAAGGGCAGGCTTTTTATTTTTTAATGGCTCCCAAGACTGGATTCGAACCAGTGACCGATCGGTTAACAGGCGCCATGCTAAAACCCACTCAGGAAAAGGGTTTTAAATTTTAAGACTTGAAAAATTTCGATGACCAGACGGTCCGTGCGGGACACCTAACTAAAAGGAGTCCTTATGCACGAGTATATCACTATCAATGAAATATCTAAAGATCTTAAAATCGCTGAAAGAACTATTCAAAAATACTGCAAAGAAGGTTTCATTCCAGCTATTAAAAGCTTCTCTGGAATAAGAACATATTCAGTTAGAATCTCAGATTATCAAGAATGGAAAAATAAATACTATAGAGGTTCTGGAAAGCTAATCAAAAAGATAGAAAAAGATTTAGATTTAACTAAAAGTGATCTAGAAAGCATGTCTATAGAATGGCTTGACTGGTGTAAAACTGGAAAGCTGAATGGCAGACCTATAGGTCCAAGAACGCTAGAAATCTATGAATACTATTTTCATCTATATATTAAAGGTCTAGGACAGCATTACACTAAACCAATAATTTCAGTAAATAATCTAAGAGAGGTTTTAGGCTCTTATGATCCTAAGAGCTTTAGCACTAAAGCTAAAATTTATGATTCAATCCTAAGCTTTTCTAAATATCTAATAGAGAAGAAACTCTTTACTGAAGCTGAAAAGCTAGAACTAAAAAAGTTAAAACCTAAAAGAGTATTCCCTGCTAAAAGAACAGTACTTAATCCAGCTCAATACGAGATGATCTTAGCTCATCTAGATGCTTCTCCTATGCCTCGATACAACAAGGCTCTCACTAAAGCACTGCTAATCTTTATCGTGAATACTGGGCTTAGAGCAAGTGAAGTAGCTAATCTAAAGATGGTTGATGTAGATCTTAATCAAGGTATAGTCTCAGTGTGGCTAGGTAAGGGAAATAAAAACAGAAAAGTAGGTATAAACCAAGAACTAATAAAAGCTCTATCGCTTTATCTCGAATTAAGGTTAAAAGCTAATCCCTCAGAGAATGATTCTTTTTTTACAAATGCTCATGGTACGCCACTAGTAAGAGATGTATTAATTAGAAAATTTCATAGGCTCTCTAAAAGCTGCGGTATAGAGTTTACTGCTCATGGACTTAGAAGAACTTTCGCTACATTTAGCTCTAATAGAGGTAAACCTTTAAATCATTTGAGAATAGCTTTAGGGCATGCTGATTTAGGTACTACTCAAAGCTATATTATGACTACTGAGGATGAGGTTGTAGCTGCTATGAGGGGGTGGTGAAAGATTTATAACGGTTATCTTTAATCCTCGCCACGCAGAGAAAGCCCAAGCCCAGAAAAATCAAAAAATAGTAGACATCTATTAGTATAGATTCTGATTAGAAAGCAATATCCTTGTTTTAATCAAAAAACAGGCTAAAATATAGTCATGGAGCAGTCTTTAGAGATTAAAAAGCTTCGAGCTCAGCTAGCAAAGGCAGAGCGTCAAAGCAAATCAGATAGAGCTTTTATTAATACAGTGATAGCTCAGAAAAAAGAGATGGGAGTTAAGCTAAGCCATTTATTTACAGAGCTTAGTAAGTATGAAGGCGTTAGAGGATTAAGACTAGAGCTAAAGCAGATTACTAAGATGCTGAAGATTTTAAATAAGGTGAATTGAATTTCAAAAAGAATAATATGAAAAGTCCTGTCCCTGCTGTCACTCTGTCATTCATAAGATATGAATAATAGTTTTCGGACTTAACTGTGTCACAAATATTTACTAAATTTGTGACATGCTTAGAAGGTTAAAGAAACTTTCAAGCATAGTAAAATTACTATATTTCATATAAAGCTAATCAGATAAATAGTGATCAACTGCATATAAAATATAGCTAAGTGGTATATTATTTATATAGTTAATTTATTTTAAACAAACTATTTAGCTATAAAATATAAAATGAATTCTCTAAGCCCAGAATCAAAATTAAAAACTAAACTAGCTCAATTACTAAGCTCTTCTACGGAGCTTATCAGTGTAGATACTGCTGTCAGTGCTTGGAGAGTATCTAGAGAGAAAGCTAGAATGACTTTATATAGCTTTCGCAAACAAGGCTGGCTGTCTAGGATTAAGCGAGGCTACTATGTTCCTGTAGATCTATCGTCTAGATTAGAGTCCCCGCCCTTAGAACATCCTTGGGCTGTGGCAAGTAAGCTATGGAAACCTTGCTATATTGCTGGCTGGACGGCTTGTGAATACTGGGATTTTACAGAGCAGATATTTAATACAGTGCAGGTCTTTACTGGTAAACAGCAAAATCAGCAGGAGTATGAGCTTAATGGCACTAAATACCTTCTGCACACAGTACAAGAATCTATGATCTTCGGCACTAAGACTGTATGGCAGGGACAGAGCAGGGTACAGATCTCAGATCCTAGTAAAACAATTATAGATATGTTTTACAAGCCGTCATATTTCGGTGGAATTAAGCAGGTGACGGAGTTTTATAAAAACTATTTAAACTCTAAGCATAAAAATATAGATCTATTAATAGATTATGCTTTAAGGTTTAATAAGGGAGTGGTTTTTAAACGACTAGGTTTTATTACAGAAAGAATTTCCCCGCAGGAGAAAGCTATTGTAGAAGTAGCTTACAAGAATTTAAGTGCAGGCTATTCTAAATTAGATACTGATTTACCGAAAGATCAGTTAGTGAGTAAATGGCGTTTGTGGGTTTCTAGGGGCTGGGTTAAGGATATAAATCTGTGATAACTAAAAATGAAATTAGCGATTCTTCTGTGAGACTGGGTTTAAGCCTAGATGTGATAGAAAAAGATTATGTACTTGGCTGGGTATTAGCAGCTATTAATCATGATTCTGAATTAAAAGAAAGCTGGATTTTTAAAGGTGGTACCTGTCTTAAGAAGTGTTTCTTTAAAGATTATAGATTCTCAGAGGATTTAGATTTTACGCTCATGAACAAGGCTCACCTAGATACCAAATTCCTTGAAGAAAAATTTAAAAGCCTTTCTGAATGGGTTTATGACAATAGTGGCGTAGAACTGCCAATAGAGGATATAAACTTTAAGGAACGTGAAACCATACGAAACACTGTCTCGATTAAAGGCAAACTTAGCTATCATGGAGCAATTCGCAGGCTTGGTAGCTTACCGAGAATTAAGCTAGATCTCACTGTAGATGAGGCTTTAATAGATAAGCCCGTAAGATCCATAGTTCATCATACTTACACTGATCTAGAAGAAAGCCTATTCTATATAAATTCATATTCATATTTAGAGATCTTTGCAGAAAAGCTGAGAGCTACTGTAGAAAGATCCTTACCTCGTGATTTATATGATGTCGTGGAAATTTATAGAAGAAAAGATTTACTTCCCGCTCCTACTGAGCTAAAGCGAGTGCTAGCTAAAAAGTGTGAATTTAAAGGCGTTGGGCTGCCTGATAAAGGACTAATGACTAACATAGACAAAGTAGCTGAGCTGAAAAGTGCTTGGAATAATATGCTCAAGCATCAGCTTAGAGATTTACCAGATATAGAGATTTATCTACTGGAATATAATCTTTTACTAGACTGGCTTTTCGTTTCAAACGAAGTGGTGTGAGAGTGAACAAGAATGTTTATCCTTCTGAAGACCAAGTCTATAGAAAATTTCAGCTTTTAAAACTACGGGGGTAGGGTGGGGAATGGATTCTGAAGCTTAATCTAGTTTAAAGGGGCTTACGCAGAATCCCATCACCTCAAAACCCTATCCAATAAATCCTGATAAGTTTTAACTACATCATATTTAATACTTGCATCTGCAAGGCTCTCAAAGTGTTTTTTAGCATACTCTACTTTAAGGTTCTCTATTCCGCCTAGTTCCAGACTAGATAGAGACCCTTTAGTTTCAGCTATAAAATAAATATATTTTACTTTTTCTGTATCAAAGACTATAGCCCAATCTAGATTATAATTTCCAACTGGAGTTGGTATCTTAAAGTCACGAGGTAGTTTTGCGTACTATGAAAATTTTCCAGGGGATGGCTTTGGGATTTGCTTTGCTAATGCAAGTGCTGGGTGGGTTTTACACCGAGAGCTGAGGGAAATTCATATTGAATAAAACTCAATTAACCAAACTCAACAACTCATCATAACTCGTAACTTTACAATATTTAACTTTATCCCCTGAGATATTAGAATTAATCTTCTCGAAAAACTTATTTGCACATTCAATTTTTATTTTCTCGGAAGCTCTTACCTGAAGCGTAGACATATCTCCTTTCGTCTCAGCGACAAAATATATATGCCTAACAGTTCCATCTTCAAAAGCTATAGCCCAGTCTGGGTTATAGTCACCTATAGGTGTCGGTATTTTAAAGTCTTTAGGTAATTTAGAATATACAGCTACCTTCTCGCTTAAATCAAGTTTATCTACAAACTCTCTTTCCTTACCAGAATCTGTGACAACATAGTCATAGACATGCTTATTTAACTTATCTCCCATCTTAGAGAAATCAATATTTGCTTGATTTTTGGTGAAAATCTCATCAAGATCATACTTTTCATTAAGCATGTCATAGCTAAGCTTCTCTACTATCATAGTTGCTTTTTGTTCTTTAATTAAACGTGAACAGTGATGTATAAAATCTTCTGGATTTTTCTGAAACATATCAAATTTTTCAGAACTAATTCGAGCGAGAATTTCAGCTACAGTAGATCTCGTAAGATTAGCTTTATCAGCGATTTCAGCAAGTAAGTCATATCTAACATCAGACAAATTATCAACTTCTCCCTCTTCAAAATCAGAAGAATTAGCTTTTATCATTTCTCCAGTATGAAGTTGTTCATAGCTAAGTGATTCAGTTTAAGCACCTCTCTCTATAATATATTTGAGCGTTTTCACCTGTAACTCTTTATCTATAGCAGATACAGCTTTCTGAATCAATTCCTGAGATTCAAAATCTACTTTATAGATAGCTTTATGATTTATCCTATTCCAAAGCTCTAAGAACTCTTTTTTCTTAAAATTCTTCTTATTAATTTTATTCGTATTACTTTTTCTTCCATCATCGACATCAGGTATTTTACTGGCATCTAAAACATTATTTATTAAATCTATAATGACGTCTTTATATTCATATAATTCCTCAAAGTCAGCAAGTGATTTACTGTCAATATCCTCTTTTAACTTATCAGTAGCGATATCATCTGAATCTATATAATCATTTTTCACCAGATATCTTTCTATCTGCTTTGCAATTTTGTCATCTATAGCAACATCAATTCCTGAAATATTAACAATCTTATCTAAGAAGTAGTCCTTATTTAATGGTCTTTGTCTTTTAGCCACAATCTCTTTATAATCACTCTGTAAACTACTTACAAACTCTCGATACGGACCTGATGAAACCACTGTAAGTTCATTTATTTGATGAACAGTATTTGGATCATCTTGCCTAAACCCTTCATGGTTTACACAAATACGTAAACCTCTCCCGACTTCTTGTTTTCGGTTAGTATCATTAGAACTCTGCTTTAGTGTACAAATAACAAATACATTAGGGCACTGTTGCTTAATTAAAATCACACAAAGGAGCCAAGAAGAAATGATGAAAAAAGCTTCAAGTATTGAGTTTGCAGCTGATTAGATTTAATAATTTATTGATAAGTGAGTAAAAGAGAG